>DATCEZ010000203.1:0-6243 GCA_036509775.1 Acidimicrobiales bacterium | reverse complement strand
CACTCCCAGCAAGGCGTCCGCCCCGACGCGCCGACACAGAGCGGGGACCCGGATGTCCATGGCGCCGAAGCGGGAGCCGTCGACGGGGTGGATCTGCACAGCGTCCGGCACGTCGAACGGCACGCCGGAGCGGACCACCAGATGGAGCTCGTCGTGGAGATCGAGCGAGACCCACCCCCTGAGCAGGTTCTCCGTGACGACGCCGAGGCTCGTGCCGCGGGCCGGCACGGCATTGACCACGACGCGCACGGCAGCACGGTATCTGAACCCGGCCCGCAGGCATTGGGGGTCGCCGCCGTTCCACTTGGCATGGCGATGGCACCGCGGCAGCAAGCTGACGGCTCCCCAAACGTTCACTTGGTATGACGACGGGAACGGACCAGGTCTCGAGGAGGGCGACGGCGTCGTCCCAGCGGGTGATGGTCCTCACCATCGCCGACCAGGGCGCCTCGAGCGTCTCGAACTTCGCGCTGGCGCTGATTGTGGCCCACTACAGCTCGGCGAGCGCCCTGGGTGTCTTCGCCATCCTGACCTCCACCTATGTCCTGAGCCAGGGCCTGGTGCGCAGCCTCTCGAGCGACTGCCTGCTCACTCGCTCGGAGGGCGACGCCACCCTGCGCTCGAACTACGAGCGGGGCGGATACCTGGCCGCCATCGTCCTCTCCGTCTCGGTGGCGGTCCTGGTCGCGGCGGTCAGCGGCCTACTTCCGAGCGAGTTCACGCCGCCGTTCGTGATCTTCGCCGTCGCCTTCCCCCTCATGGCGTGCCAGGACTTCGCCCGCTTCATCGGGATCAGCCGCTACGACCCCGCCTACGCCATCCGCCTCGACCTGGCCTGGCTGGTCCTCTTCCTGGCGGCCTACGTGGTGCTGAAGCAGGACGGCCTGACATCGCTGGCCTGGCTCTTCGGTGCCTGGAGCGGCGCCGGCGCGCTGGTCGGCCTCTGGACCCTGCGGGCCCACTTTGCCCGCACGCGGCGCCGCCAGCTGCTCGAGTTCTGGGACAGGAGCGAGAGGGGCGTCGGCCTGCGCTTCGCCGGGCAGTTCATGCTCGTCACATCGTGGACGTACTTCGTCTCGTACCTCCTCCTCTTCGTGCTCCCGCTGGCGTCCATCGGCGTCTTCAAGCTGTCGCAGCTCGCGCTGGGGCCCATCACCGTGCTGCTGGCCGGGGTGCAGTCAGCCCTGATCGCACTGGCCGCCAAGCGCTTCCAGGTCGACACGCACAAGGCCGTCCGCTTCCTCCTGATCGGCGGCGTGGGCTCCTTTGCACTGACGATGGTCTGGACGAGCGTCGTCTACGGCGCGCCGCCACACGTCATGGCGAGCCTGTTCGGTCGCAACTGGATGGCAGCCCGGGCGATCCTGCCCTACGCCGGCCTGGCCGTCGCCTTCGCCAGCTTCGCCAACGGCGCCGTCTCGGGTCTGCGCGCCATGCGGGCCGCCAGCGAGAACCTCCGGCTCTCAGTGGTGATGGTGCCCTTCCTGTTCATCCTCTGCCTCGGGGGCGCTGAGCTCTACGGCACGCGCGGAGCTGCCGGCGGGCTCGCCGTTGCCGGCGCCATCTACTCCATCTTGAGCTGGAGCCTGCTCGTCAAGCTGGCACGCACCTACGTGCCCGGGACGAGCGCCGTCGTCGAGGACGAGGACGTCGTGGCCGAGGTCTCCGAGCCGTGACAACCCGGTCGCTGTCAGCGGTACTCGACCTCCACCCGCACGGGCGGCACGGCGGGCGCGCCGCCGGGAGAGTCGAGGCGGGCCCGCACCGCCCCGACATCACGACAGGCGATGACGTTGAGGGTCGGCGGCAGCTCGTCGGAGTGCCAGGGCGACAGCTCGCCATTGAGCAGATAGATGGTGTAGCCCACCGACCGCAGGAACGCTCGCACCTCGGCCGGCGTGATCCCGAAGTGCGCGCAGTACCCGGCGTGCTCGAAGAGCAGCACCGGAGCGACCCCGTTCTCACCGGCGAGCAGATGCCGCGCCCCCTTCATGACCAGCAGCTCCGAGCCCTCCACATCGATCTTGATCAGCGCCGGCGGATCGTCACCCACCAGCTCGTCGAGCGTCGTGACGGGAACGGTGATACCCGTCGTCGCACCGTCATCGGTGCCGCTGCCCGGCGCCAGGCGGTTCAGCACATCGCGGTCGAGCACCTCGAAGGTGGCCTCGCCCGGCGCGTCGCTGAGTGCGGAGTCCACCACGTCGACCACATCACTCGAGAGATCGTTCAGCGCCAGGTTGGCGAGCAGGTCCTCGCGCACCGGCGGGAAGGGCTCGACCGCGGTGATGCGCACACCACCGATGCGCGTCCCGACGAGCGTCGAGAAGACGCCGACGTTGGCACCCACATCGACGAAGTGGTCGCCAGGGCGCAGGTAGCGCAGGCAGAACTGCAGCTCCTCCCATTCGTGGACGCCGTCGTAAATCGTCCACACCGCGCTGAACTGCGACGGCCGCGCCACCAGACGAGTCAGGCCGTCCACCGTGACCACGGCCTCACCGTCGCCACCCCTGGTGCGCCAATGCCATTCGATGGCGCGCCGCTCGGCCGCCAGCCGGCCGCCCTTGTTGGCCGGGTGGCGTGCGATCTCCCACACCCAGTGCACCGATCGCCGCGCCCGGTGCACCACCTGGCCCACCGCACTGGTGTCCTGCTGGCGCCCGTGACTCCCGCCGCTCACGCGAGGTTTCTAGCAGAAAAGTGTGAAACCGCGTGACCCGGCTCCCGAGCGCGCTGCGCCCACTCTTCCCCTTCATCAAGACGGGCGTCCTGCATGCCACCCAGGCGCTGAGCCCGTTGACGCGCCGCCTCCCCGGCGCGACTCCACCGCGCCGTGCCGCGCCCACGGCGAGCTCCTACGCGCGCGCCCATCCCGACGGTGGGGTCGATGTAGTGGAGGTGGTCGCCGCACTGGATCTGCACCGCCCGCTTCCGGCGGGCCTCCCGACCGACCATCCACAATTCGAGTCGCACCGCCACGAGCACATCGCACCGAATGTCGTCGCCACAGTGCGCAACGGCCGCGTCCTGGCGCCGTACGGGGCGGTCATGACCGCAGACGACACGCTCCTCTTCGACCTCTCGCCCTACTACGGCGTCGCAACGCCATCACGGCATCCGGTCTTCCTGCGCTGCCGTCCGCCGGCGGTCACGGACGTCTCCGGTTCGGTCGGCGTCCTGACCACGCGGGGGAGCGAGAACTACTACCACTTCGTGCTCGATGTGCTGCCCCGGCTCGAACTGCTGCGCCTGGCCGGCGCGGCGCCTGACGCCTACGTGGTGAACCGCTCGACCCGCTTCCAGCGCGACCTGCTCGACCACGTCGGGCTCACCGCCGATCGTTGTCTCGGTGAAGAGAAGTATCCGCACGTGCGGGCCGACGAGATCGTCGTGCCGTCACTGCCCGACGATCAACTCCGCACACCCCCCTGGATCGTCCCCTGGCTCCGCTCGCAATTCCTGCCCGACGACGTCCGGTCGCCCCATCGCCGTCTCTACGTAACCCGCGGGCAGGCGAAGCACACGCGCCGGGTCGAGAACGAGGCAGACCTGGTGGCCGCGCTCGTCCCGTTGGGTTTCGAGGTCATCGACCCCGGCGCGCTGTCGCCGGCGGACCAGGTGCGCGCCTTCGCGGAGGCCGAGTACATCGTGGGGCCGCACGGTGCCGGCCTGACGAATCTCGCCTTCGCCGCCCCTGGGGCGGCGGCCGTAGAGCTCTTCGCCGGCGACTACGTGAACGAGTGCTTCTGGGCGTTGGCGTCGACCGTCGAGGGACTGCGTTACCGGTACCTGGTGGGCGACGGCACCCCGGTCCGATCCCGGCGGAACCGCGGGGTGGCCTCCGACATCACGGTGGACCCGCGCCTTGTCCTGCGGCTGCTGAAGGAGGAGGGGGCGTGATGCGCATTGTGGTGCACGACTACTCGGGGCATCCGGGGCAGGCGCAGCTGAGCCGGGCGCTGGCGCGTCGGGGTCATGAGGTCACGCACCAGCACTGCCCGTCGTACGCCACCGGGAAGGGCTCGTTGCAGGTCGAGCCGGGCGACCCGCCGACGCTGTCGTTCGAGCCGTGCGCCATGGAGGGGACGTTCGCCAAGTACTCGGTCGTCACCCGCATCCGCCAGGAGCTCTCCTACGGCCGGCGGGCGGCCCGGTGCATCGCCGCCAAGGATCCAGCGGTGGCGGTCATCAGCAATGTGCCGCTGCTGGCGCACTCGGTCCTGGCTCGCCGCCTGTCGCGCTGCGGCGTGCCGATGGTGTTCTGGCACCAGGACATCTACTCCGAAGCCATCGGTTCGGCGGCGCGACGACGCCTGCCCGTGGTCGGGGCGTGGGTCGCTCGTGTGGCCGCCCGTTTGGAGCGCACGATCGCCCGGCGCAGTGGCGCCATCGTGGCGATCTCGCCGACGTTCCTCGATCGGCTCGCCACCTGGGGCGTGGCGGACAAGGTGGTGGTGGTGCCGAACTGGGCGCCTATCGATGAACTGCCGGTGTCGGATGGCGACAATGCGTGGCGGTCACGTCGCGGGCTCGACGGGCACCCCGTGGTGCTGTACTCGGGCACGCTCGGGCTCAAGCACGACCCCGGCATCTTGGCGTCCATCGCCGAGCGGCTGGGTGAGTCGCATCCGTCGGCGAGGGTCGTGGTGATCTCGGAGGGCAAGGGGCGGGATTGGCTCGAGGAGTGGAAGCAGGAGCGGGGCGCCGCAGCCGACAACTTGATCCTGTTGGACTTCCAGCCCTATGCGGAACTTCCCGCGGTGATGGGGAGTGCCGACGTGCTGCTGGCGGTGTTGGAGCCTGACGCGTCGAGGTTCTCGGTGCCGTCGAAGGTCCTGACGTATCTCTGCTCGGGCCGGGCCATCGTCGGCGTGCTGCCGCCGGACAATTCTGTGGCCGAGATCCTCCTCACGCACGGCGCCGGGCTCGTGGTCCGACGTGACGACGCCGCCTCGGAGGTGGCCCGCCTCCTCAATGACGACGCGTGCCGGAAGGCGATGGGACGGGCGGGGCGACGATACGCCGAGCAGGCCTTCAGCCCCGAGACGGCGGCCGACCGTTTCGAGGAGGTCTTCAATGACGTCTCGGCCCCGTCTGCGTCTGCGAGGCCAGATTCGGTTCTGAGCCCAGATGTAGCCCCGAATTCTGTGTCCGATGGCCGTCCGGTTACCGGCAGACAAACGGTGCGTGACCTGGTCGGACCGCAAGTTGATCCCCCCATCCCTTCATCCACCATGGGCGACGAGACGCCCGACAACAAGGTGACTGCCTCTGGGCCGTTCCCCCATCACGTTGGGTAGTCGAGGATCAGGAGGGTCATTCCGATGACGAGCGTGTTGGTGACAGGGGCGGGTGGCTTTATCGGTGGCCACCTCGTGGCCCGCTTGCGCGAGCAGGGTGTCGAGCACATCCGTGGTGTGGACCGGGTACCGGTGCACCAGTGGTACCAGCGCTTCGACGACGTGGACAACCGGAGCGCCGACCTGCAGGAACTGTCGGCTTGCCAGAGTGCCTGCGAGGGCATCGACGCGGTGTACAACCTCGCCGCTGACATGGGTGGGATGGGGTTCATCGAGAACAACAAGGCGCTGTGCATGCTGTCGGTGCTCATCTCGACGCACATGTTGGAGGCCGCCCGCCAGGCCGGGGTACAGCGGTTCTTCTATTCCTCGTCGGCCTGTGTCTATGCCGCCGGCAAGCAGGAGTCGCCGGAGGTCGAGCCACTGCGGGAGGCCGACGCCTATCCGGCCATGCCCGAGGACGGGTACGGCTGGGAGAAGCTCTTCAGCGAGCGGATGGCTCGTCACTACTTCGAGGACTTCGGGCTCGAGACCCGGGTCGCCCGCTACCACAATGTCTACGGTCCTTACGGCACGTACGACGGGGGGCGGGAGAAGGCCCCGGCCGCTATCTGCCGCAAGGTTGCGGCGGCGGTGCTCGAGGGATCCGAGGTGATCGAGATCTGGGGTGACGGGAAGCAGACGCGCAGCTTCACCTACATAGATGACTGCGTGGAGGGCACGCTGCGCCTGACCGCCAGTGACGTACGGGAGCCGCTCAACGTCGGCTCCGAACAGCTGGTGACGATCAACGAGCTGGTGGACGTGGTCGAGGAGATCGCCGGCATCTCGCTCAAGCGGAACTACAACCTGTCGGCGCCTCAGGGTGTGCGTGGGCGCAACAGCGATAACACCCTCATCGAAGAGCGTCTGGGCTGGGCACCCTCGGTCAGTCTGCAGA
>DATCEZ010000202.1:0-4447 GCA_036509775.1 Acidimicrobiales bacterium | reverse complement strand
AACGCGCTCACCGCGGTACAGCGCTTCGTGTTGGCACCCGCACCGTTGACCTCCGTGCTCGGCGCCCTGCTGGACGGGCCGAGCAGTTCGGACCCGCAGGGAATCGCCACCGCCATCCCGAGCAACGTGAAGGTGCTGTCGGTCACGACGCAGGCCGGCATCGTGACGGTGAACATGAATGCCGCCTTCGGGGCGATCACCGGGAACTTCATTGAGGAGGCGGTGGGCCAGATCGTCGCCACCGTCGTGGTGGACGTGGGACCGAACACGGGGGTGCTCTTCGAGATCGACGGGCATCGAACGAGCGTGCCGATCGCCAACGGCTCGCAGGTGTCAGGACCGGTCTACCTGATTGAGTTCCTCTAACCGGAGCCGGTAGCGGGCGCCCGGGCCCGGATCACCACCGGGCCGCAGCCCGGCCACCGCCGGCAAGGGTCAGCCGGCGTCCTCCACGTCGCCGCGCCACGCCAGACGCGGCGCGCCCGACCAGAGGTGCTCGAGGTCGTAGTAGTCGCGGGTCTCCTGCAAGAACACGTGCGCAATGAAGTCGCCGTAGTCCATCAGCACCCAGGTGGCGTCCTGCAGGCCCTCGACGCGGACGGGCTGCAGGTCGTGCAACTCCTTGACCCCGCGCTCGATCTCCTCGACCAGTGTCCGCACATGACGGGTGTTGTATGCGCTGGTGATGACGAAGGCGTCGACCACGCCGAAGAGCTCGGCCATGCCGAGCACCACGGTGTCATTGCCCAACTTGGCGTCGGCCGAGACGGCCGCTGTGGTCACGGCCGGCGACGGCTGGACGTGCACGTCCACGGCTGGGGTCAATGGAGCAACTCCAGCATCCCCACCGTGAAGGCGAAGGACACGACGAGGATGGAACTGGCAGCGATGGCCCAGCGCCGCTGCGAGCGGCGTGCGATCTTCAGCTCGGCTCTACGATCGGCCCGGCGGGTCACCCGGTCTGGCAACGCGGGCTTCCGGGGGCTTTCCGACAGCTCCGTCCACCCGGCCGGCATGGCGCTCATTCAAGGTCCAGCGTACAGATCGCGGCGCCCGATGCAACGGATGATTGGCTCAGGGACCATCCCCTCGACGGAGCGCCCCTCCCTGAGCAGCCCACGGACCTCCGAACTCGAGACGGCCACCTGGGGGCCGTCCACCCAAACGGCGCGCCAACCTGGGGGAATAGCCGGCGGCGGGCCGGTCGGCCGGGACACGACGGCCAGGGTGACCAGACGCCGGAGGTCGGCGGAGCGATGCCAGGAATGGAGCTCGGGCACCAGGTCCGCCCCGATCACGAGGAAGAGCTCTGTCGGCTGGCCGCCCGCTTCCGCCAGGATCTCCTCGGCGGTGTCCACCGAGTAGCTGGGTCCGCCCCGCTCCATTTCGAGCCGGCTCGCCTCGGCCCCGGGGATCTCCTCGGCCAGGAGCTCGCTCAGCGCGTACCGGTCCGCCGCCGGCGAGACCGCCCGCTGCCCCGACTTCTGCCAGGGATCGTTGGCCACGACGAGGAGGAGGCGGTCGAGGCCCAGCTGCTCCGTGACGGCGCGGGCCGCGGCCACGTGCCCGTCATGCGGCGGGTCGAAGGTGCCGCCGAAGATCCCGATCCGGGTCGGGCGCTCAGGTGCCGGCAAGTTCGGCGATCACCGGTGCCAGCGCGTCCATCTCCGCCTCGTGCACGACGATGTAGCTGAAGCCGAGCTCGGCGCGGCGCGCCCGCAGCAGCTCCGTGATCTCCTCGACCGTGCCGATCAGCGCCAGCGGCGCGGCCCGCAATTGCTCGGGCGTGAGGTCGAAGAGCGGGGCCAGCGACGCGGCGACCTCTTGCGCGTTGGGCACCACCTGCACGGCGACCGTCCAGCACTGCAGCTCGAGGTCGTCGGCGCGCTCCCCCGCCGCCTCGCGGGCCCAGCACACCCGGTCGGCGTACTTCTCGACGACAGACTCCGCCGCCACCTCGGTGCCGATGTAGCCCGCCTTCAGGCTGGGCACGACGCTGACGATGTCGGCGAACTCGCCGGCCAGGGTGAGCACGCGGCGACTGCCGCCGCCGATTACCAGGGGTGGGCCGCCGGGGGTGACCGGCACCGGCGTCCCGGCCACGTCGGTGACCTGGTAGTGCTCGCCCTCGAACGTCGCGCTCCCGTCCCGCCACATGGCGCGCATGATGGCGAGACTCTCGGCCAGCCGGGCCACGCGCACCGACGGCTTGTCCATCGGAATGCCCGACTGGTCGTAGTCGGTCGTCATCCAGCCGGCGCCCAGGCCGAACTCGAAGCGGCCACCCGTGACGATGTCGAGCGTGGCCGCCTCCTTGGCGGCGAGCACGGGGTGCCGGAAGTCGTTGTCGAGGACGAGGGTGCCCACCCGGAGCGTCGTGGTGGCCTCCGCCGCCACGGTCACGGCGATCATGGGTGCCCACTGGTCGTCGAGGTGGTCCGGAACGTAGAGGGTCGAGTACCCCAGATCCTCGGCCTTCCGTGCCAGGTCACGCTAGGCACCCGGGGATGCGGCGTTCGAGGCCTGCAGGGCGAACCGGAAGGCGGCCATGGGGAGCGATCCTACGGCGTTAACCTGTAGCGGTGACGAGTTCCGCCGTGCCCTCCTCGTGGAATCCCGCGTCCTGGCGCATGTTCCCGGCCGCGCAGCAGCCCGAGTGGCCGGACGCGGACGCGCTCAAGAAGGCGGAGGCGCGGCTGGCCACGGTTCCGCCGCTGGTCTTCGCGGGTGAGGCGCGCTACCTGACATCGGAGCTGGCCAATGTGGCCAACGGCGAGGCCTTCCTCCTGCAGGCGGGCGACTGCGCCGAGTCCTTCGCCGACTTCAACGCTGACTCCATCCGGGACAAGCTCAAGATCATCCTGCAGATGGCGGTGGCTCTGACCTACGCGGCCGGCGTTCCGGTGGTGAAGGTCGGACGCATCGCCGGCCAGTTCGCCAAGCCGCGCTCGGCCAACATGGAACGGGTCGGTGGCGTGGAGCTGCAGTCCTTCCGCGGCCACATGGTCAACGACGAAGCCTTCGAGGCCGAGGCGCGCAGGCCCGACCCCGGGCGCCTGGTAGCCGCCTACCAGCAGTCGGCCTCGACCCTCAACCTGCTGCGGGCCTTCACGAAGGGCGGCTTCGCCGACCTGTCCCAGGTGCACCTGTGGAACCAGCAGTTCGTGGCGTCGTCGAGCGAGGGCCAGCGCTACGAGCGCATCGCGGCGGAGATCGACCGGGCCCTGCGCTTCATGGCGGCCTGCGGCATCGACCTCGGGGCGGAGCAAGGGTTGCACCAGGTCGACTTCTTCACGAGCCACGAAGCGCTGATCCTTCCCTACGAGGAATGCCTGACCCGCGTCGACTCCCTCACCGGCGACTGGTACGACTGCTCGGCGCACATGGTCTGGGTCGGCGACCGCACCCGCCAGCTCGACGGGGCGCACATCGAATTCCTGGCCGGCATCAACAACCCCATCGGCGTGAAGATCGGCCCCAACTGCAGCCCAGATGAGGTAGTGGCCTTGTGCGAGCGGCTCAATCCCGACCGCCTGCCCGGCCGTATGACACTCATCACACGTCTGGGCTCCGAGCGCATCACCGAGCTGCTCCCGCCCATCGTGCGGGCGGTCGAGGCCGAGGGCCACGTCGCCGTCTGGGCCTGCGACCCGATGCACGGCAACACGTTCACCAGTGAAGGCGGCCGCAAGACGCGGCGCTTCGACGACATCCTCTCCGAGCTGCGCTCCTTCTTCGACGTCCACCGGGACGAAGGGACGTGGCCGGGCGGAGTCCATGTGGAACTGACAGGAGACGACGTGACCGAGTGCCTTGGCGGCGCCGAAGAGATCTTCGAGGGCGACCTCGATGCCCGCTACACGACGACGTGCGATCCCAGGCTGAACGCTCGCCAGTCGCTCGACCTGGCCTTCCGCGTCGCGGAATTCCTCAGAAGTTGAGCCGCCGCCTCGTCCTCGCCCTGCTCGTGACGGCGCTGCCGTTGCTGGCCCTGATCACCGTGGCTGCAACCGCATCGGCACCTCCGGCCGGCGCGGTCGGCCAGAGCACGCCGGCCTACTGGCTGGCCGCTTCCGACGGGGGCATCTTCAGCTTCGGTGGAGCCAGCTACTACGGCTCGACCGGCGGCACGGTGCTCAACAAGCCTGTGGTCGGCATGGCCGCCACCGCCGACGGTGGCGGGTACTACGAGGTGGCCTCCGACGGCGGCGTCTTCAGCTACGGGGACGCCGTCTTCTACGGGAGCACCGGTTCCATCCACCTCAACCAGCCGATCGTCGGCATGGCGGTCACACCCAGCGGGCACGGGTACTGGCTGGTGGCCTCCGACGGCGGCATCTTCAGCTACGGGGATGCCACGTTCTACGGCAGCACCGGCTCCATCCGCCTCAACAAGCCGGTCGTCGGCATGGCTGCGACGCAGAGCGGGCATGGGTACTGGCTGGTC
>DATCEZ010000201.1:0-2406 GCA_036509775.1 Acidimicrobiales bacterium | reverse complement strand
CGACGCGGTCGGCGCCGTGCACGGCGAGCTCCTCGGGCACGTCCGACCGGCGGCGACGATGGTCATCGTCGCGGCATTGCTGGACCCCGCCTGGAAGGTGGAGATCGAAGCCGAGGCGGTGCTGCCCTAGAAGCGGTGCTGCCCTATCGGCGGTGCTGTCCTATGAGGCAAGCCCCTCGACGGTAGCGGCGATGATGTTGGTGCCGCGCAGGTCGCCGACGAGCCCCGACTCCATGCGGTTCATCACGTAACACACGGTGAGCTCCGCGTCCTGATCCATGACGATGACCGAGCCGCCGTAGCCGCCCCAGTAGCAAGCGTGGGGGCCGATGGGCATCTCGGGCGGGTTGCTCAGCCCATACCCCATGCCCATGCGCTCGGGCACGCCGAGCACCTTGTCGATCCCTTCGGCCTGCACCTCGAAGATCGGGTCCGTCCCCGCCGCCGAGAGCAGGCGCACACCGCGGGCTTCGCCCCTTCCGGCGATGATCGACTGGATGGCGGCGACCGAGCGCGCATTGCCCTGGCCGTTGGCGGCGGGGATCTCGGCGCGCCGCCACCATTCTTGATGCGCGTTCGTGGCATCGATGGGCGGGTTCATGAAGGTCTTCAGCATGAGCTCGGAGACCTGTCCCTCCATGGCGGCGACGTCGATGGGCGGCGGCGGGATGACGTTGGACACGCGGTGGTCCTCACTCGCCGGGAGGCCGATGAAGAAATCCGCATCGAGCGGCTTGGCAACCTCGCGGGCGAACCAGGTGCCGATGCTCTCGCCGGTGATGCGGCGGACGATCTCGCCGATGAGGTAGCCCTGCGTCAGCGCGTGGTAGCCCGATGCGGTGCCCGGCTCCCACCACGGCGCTTGGTCGGCCAGCCGCGTGACGCACAGCTCCCAGTTGGCCAGGTCCTCGGAGGCCAAGGGCTCCTCCCACCCGCTCAGGCCGGCGGTGTGCCCCATGATGTGGCGGACCTCAATGTGCTCCTTGCCATTTGCGCCGAACTCGGGCCAATAGGTCGTGACGGGCGCATGAAAGTCGAGCTCCTTGCGGTCGGCGAGCATCAGGGCGACCAGGAACGTCATCGTCTTGGTGGTCGACCACACGTTGGTCAGGGTGTCGCGCTCCCAGGGTCGCGTCTTGTCCTCGTCGGCCCAGCCGCCCCAGATGTCGACCACGGGCTCGCCGTGCAAGAAGACGGCGACGGAGGCGCCGACGTCGGCCCCGCTGTCGATCTGGTCGGAGAGCGTCCTGCGGACTCCGTCGAAACGCGGCTCGCAGGTTCCGTGCACCTCTGCCATGGGGGACCCCCTTCTGTGGTTCAGGCCGATGGGCCGACGGCCGCAACCTATTGACCCAGGGGCGGGTGCGCCAGCGGGGCCGGCATGGCATCCGGGGTGGGGGTCGGTAACGTCGGTGTATGCCGGGTCCTGATGCCGTCGTCGTCGGCTCGGGCCCCAACGGCCTGGCGGCTGCGCTGACGCTGGCCCGGGCCGGCCATGCGGTGGAGGTCTTCGAGGGGGAGCCCACCATCGGGGGCGGGACCCGGACGCAGGCCCTGACGCTGGAGGGCTTCCACCACGATGTGTGTTCGGCGGTGCATCCCTCGCTGGTGGCCTCACCCTTCTTCCGCTCACTCGATCTGGCCGGGCTTGGGGTCGTGGTGCGCCAGCCGGAGGTGGCGTTCGCCCATCCGCTCGGGAACGGACGGGCCGCCGCGCTGTACCGCGACGTGGGTGAGACGGCCGCCCACCTCGGGGGCGACGCCGCGGCGTACAGGGAACTGGTGGGGACGCTGGTGGACTGGCTCGACCGGATCGTGCCCTATGTCCTGGGGCCGATGCGCAGCGTGCCGCGTGATCCGTTGGCGCTCGCCCGCTTCGCGCTGGTCGGGACGCCTTCGGTGCAGCACACCGCCCGCCGCTTCAGCACCGACTCTGCGCGGGCGCTGCTGGCCGGGACGGCGGCGCACTCCATGGAGCCGCTCACGGCCCCGCTGACCTCGGCCTTCGCCCTCCTCCTGACGGCACTCGGCCACGGTGCCGGCTGGCCCGTCGTGGCCGGCGGCAGCGCGGCCATCACCCAGGGCCTGGCCAACGAGCTGCGCCGGCTGGGGGGCGTGGTGCACACCGACGCCCCCGTGGGGTCATTGGATGAGCTGCCGCCGGCCCGGGCCGTGCTGCTCGACACCTCGCCCCGGGCGTTCGTGGCGCTGGCGGGGGCGCGGCTCTCCCGCCGGGCCGGCCGGCCCTGGGCGCGCTTCAAGCCCGGTGCCGGGACCTGCAAGGTCGACTGGGCGCTCGACGGCCCGGTGCCGTGGTCGGCCGAGGCCTGCCGGCGCACCGTGACCGTCCATGTCGGCGGCACCTTCGACGAGGTGGCCCGCTCGGAGGCGGCGGTGCAGGCGGGG
>DATCEZ010000200.1:0-8590 GCA_036509775.1 Acidimicrobiales bacterium | reverse complement strand
GAGGGCGCAGCGGTGGCAGGCGGCGGGGCACCGCAGTTCTTCCGTTACGCCATCGACCGGCGCTACCTGCCCGTCCTCCTCCCGTTCTTGCTCCGGCCGTCACGAGACGGCGTGACACTCACCAATGACGGCCTCTTCGTCGCGACGTTCGGCGTCGTCAAGATCAAGACACCCCGCGCAAACGTGACGGGCGCCCACGTCACTGAGGACTACCGCTGGTGGACGGCGGTCGGCATTCGGATGTCGAGGGCCGATGACGGCCTGACCTTTGGGACGAACAACAGGCGCGGTGTCTGCGTCCACTTCGAGGAGAAAGTGCGGTCATCACTCAGACACAGCGGCCATTCCGCGCTGACGGTGACGGTGGCCGATGTCGAGGGTCTCGAACTCGCACTCCGCCCGGGCGGCGGAGATGTTCCTGCTGGCTGAGCGGATCTCGGGTTTTTCAGGTCACCCGGCCGGGGCGAAGAACTCCAGTGCGATGTTGTCGGGATCGCGAAACGAAAGTCCCGATCCGTAGGATGCGTCGACAATGCCGCCATACGCGATGCCCAACTCGTTGAGCTTCGTTTCCCACTGCTCGAGCGCACCGCGATCGGCACAGGCGAACGCCACGTGGTCGAGGCCGGGCCGGCGTTCGTCGAAGGCATCCGAGCCGTGGGGATCAGGGAACTGGTGGATGCCCACCAAGGTCTGTCCTCCTAACAGCCAGACGGCGTGATGGAACAGCCCGGTGTCCTCGTCGATCACCGGCGGACTTCCAATGAGGCTCTCGTAGAAGGGGCGACTCCGTTCGATGTCGCTGACGGTGAGAGCCACATGAGTGACGCCGGGGAATTCGGGCACGATGTCCTCCTTGAACGCGTCGCGCTCACAATAGTCTCGTCGTTCCTGAGTTTCTTCGGGGATTCGGTTCGCTGAGGCGGGGCTGTGCCACCGCGCAGTGCTGCCGCGCTCTGTCGCCGTGCCGCGTCGCTCAGGCTGGTACGCCGAAGCGGGTCGACAGCGCCTTCACCGTGAGCGGGTTGTGCCTCCTGCCCACAGTTGAGGTGCCGAAGTCCCAGTAGGTCGCTTCCAGGGCATGGTGCGTGGTGATCCACGTGGCCATCAGGTTGACCCACGGCCCATTGTCACCCCCGCAGACCTGTTGGCCCGATGCCGAGATCGGCTGGCCGCTGGCACTGCAGGTTCCCCAGCCCAGCCCCCATTCGGGGAGCACGATGGCCTTGTCGTGGGACTTGGCGAACGTCGCCAACCAGTTCAGCCCGTAACGCTGCGTGGTCATGTACGCGAACTCGGCTTTTGCTCCGGGATAGTGCTGCTGCTGGAGGTCGTAGACGTCGAGGCCGACGTCGTCGACGTAGTTGTTGCCGGGGTAGTACTGCGCAAGATTGCCGACGCCGAGATCACCGCGGGTGGGATTCCATTCGAACGTGAAGTGCGCGCCAGGAACGGCGCGCATGGTCGTGACGATCTTGTCGAAGTACTTGACGTAGGCGGAGGCACAGCCCTGAGCCGCCCACGGGAACCAGTTGCCGTTGAACTCCCATCCGAAGCGGATCACCGAGACCGGGAAGCCCGCCCTGACGATGTTGGCCGCGACCGTACGGAAGTAATGGTCGAAGTCCCCTCTGGCCCCTTGGGTCAGCCCGAAGCAGCTGCCGCCGGCCACTGCGGCGTCGGCGTTGGGGGAGTAGGTGTCCGGCAGCATGTTCACGCCCCAGATCATCGTGTAGCCCTTGCCCTTCCAGCTCGTATAGGGCCAGCGGCCTTGCGTGATGCTGCGCCAGTTCGTCCCGTCGAGGAAATCCATGGCGAAGTGTGGCTGGGTCCCGATGGTCGCCGTGAAGGCCGGCACCGCCGGCGGGTAGGCCGCTCCGGCATAGACGCCGAGCACGGGATTCGAGCCGGCCGCGGCCGCCTGCGCGGGGTTCGGAAGGACGGCGAAAGAGGTGGTAGCCAGGGCGAGCACTGTGGCCAAGGCAGTCCCGGCGCGACGTGTCACCGGGCGCAGCCCGATCACCCAGTGCCGCCTCCAGAGCCCGCGCATGACAGACACACCCTTGCAAAGGATGAGACTCGCCGCAGGTCAGGTGCGCGCCCGCCACCGAAGTTGCCACCGATCTCACAGCCGGCACCCAACTCGCGGGTCTCCAATCGCCGCCGGGGCGAGGTCAAAACACAGCGCGGGCCGCGTAGCGTTGACACCGTGTCGCGTTTCCGTCTGACGATCATTGCGTTGGTGAGCCTGCTCATCACGGCGCTGCTCGGCCTCGCCGTGTCGCGGGGCTACGGCGCGTACCACCTGGAGTGGCATGCCATGCGGCTGTTGGGGCACGCCTCGAACATCGCCCGCTGGGCCGACCTGGCCGATGTCCTCGCCGTACCGGTGATCGTCTCTCTCGTCGTCCTCAGCGTGATTGTCGGCGTCATCCACCGCATCCCGATGCGGGTCGTCGCCTTCGCCGGGTTTGCCGCGGCCGCGCTGCTGATCAATGAGCACGTCGTCAAGCCGGCGGTCCAGGAGAGACTGCTCGGGGGGCTCAGCTTCCCGTCGGGACACGTCACCGCCGTCTGCGCGACGGCGCTGGCCATGTGGATCGCGCTCTATCCCGTCCTCGGCAGATGGGCCCGCGTCAGCACGTTCGTCCTCGGAGCCGGCTGGACCCTCCTGATGTCGATCGCCGTCGTCGGCGCCTTCTGGCACACCCCACTCGACGACGTCGGGTCGGTCTTCCTGTCCGTCGGCGTCGTCACGGCAGGTACGGCCATCCTCGGTCCGCTGGCGGCTCGACGGGCCCCTGTGCCGGTTGCGCCCGCCCGGGTGCTGGAAAGCGTTTGAGGAGCGGACCGGCCTGACAACTAGCCTCGGCGCCGTGGCGGAGGCCCGAGGTCTCCGCCCGACCATGAAGAACGCCGAGACATGGAGTTGCGCATGCACGCAGGCGGAGGGCCGTCGACCAACGAGATCCGTGATCTGCTCGTGGGGAGACCCGGGTGGCGTCTCGAGCCGAGAGCGACGCCGGGCGCGACGCCGCTGTGGTGCTTCGTCTTCAACGGGAAGATCGAATTCTCGGTGACCGTCGAGGAAGGGTCCCTCCGCCTCTATGTGATGGAGACCGACCAGGAGATCCAGTTCGCGGACGGGGAAAGTCTCATGGCCTGGCTGCGGACCAACCGGGCCGAGGCCCTGCTCGATCCGGTGCCACGCGCCACCAAGAAGTCGCGGCTCCGCAAGATCACCCAGTGGGGGTGACGCCTCAGGGCGCCACCAACTCGATGGCGATGCCGTCGGGATCACGGAGCTGCAGCGACGGGTGACCGCCTTCGAGCACGACGCCGGCGTGGTCGATGCCGACGTCGGTGAGGTGGGTCGCCCAGGCTTCGAGGGCGACGCCGTCCGGCACGGCGAGCGCCAGATGATCGAGCCCGTCGGTCGCCGGTTCGGCTGAGGGGTCGCGCGGTGACGGCGCCCTGGTCAGTACGACGACGAACCTGCCGCCCCGGTGCTGGAGCGCCACGTAGCCGATGTCGGGATCGTCTGCAAAGGGGACAAGGCCCAGCACGGCGCTGTACCACTTCGCACTGGCGCTGACGTCCGCCACCAGCAGCTGCACGTGCGACAGCCCGGTGATGGGCGCGCTCGGGTGCGCATCACCGACTGGGCTCACCGCTGAATCCTACCGAGGCGCTGCACGGCCGGCTGAGGCGACCCGACCTTGCGTGCGTGCGACCGGACTAATGTCCGCCGCCATGCCAGCGACCCCGGCCCGACGCACGCCATGACCGTGGTGCTGATTCATGGCGGGGGCGCGACGGGCGCGTTCTGGGACCGCATCGTGCCGTTCCTCGACGCGCCGCCGTTGGTCGTCGACCTGCTGGGCCGGCGGGGACGGCCGGCCGCGCTCCAGACGTTGACCGTCGACGAGGAGGTGGCGTCGGTCGTGGCCGACATCGGGGCGGGCGCACCGGAGGGCCCGGTGACGCTGGTGGCGCACTCTTCGGGGGGCCTGGTCGTGCCGGGCGTGGTCGCCGCTCTCGACGGCCGCGTGGGAGCCATCGTCCTGAATGCGGCGCTCGTGCCGGCCGAGGGGGAGTGTGGCATTGCCTGCATGCAGGAGCGGCACTGCGACGGCCTCCGCGCCGCGGTCGCCGCTGCCGAGAAGGAGGGGCGGTCGATCATTTTGCCCGCGCCCTCTGACCCCGAGGCGCTCCGTCGCTCCTACGGCGGCGACCCGCTCGACGACGCCACGCTGGCCTTCGTGGCGGGCCCCGAACGCTCGGTGGCGGACACCGTGCATCACTATTTTCAGCCCGTGCGCTGGTCCGCCGCCGCCGGCGTCCCCATCACCTATGTGCTGAACGAGCGGGACCGCCCGATCCGGCCCGACATGCAGGAGGTCATGGTGCGCAGGCTGCCGCCTCCGGTCGAGGTCATCCGCCTCGACTCGGGCCACCTATTGCCGGTGACTTCACCCGCTGTGTTCGCTCAGATCGTGAACCGCGTCGCCGCCTGAGGGCGCTGACGGCAGGACCGTCGTGGCGTCGTCGGCGTCGTCGGCGTCGTCGGCGGCAGCGTTCGCAGCGGCGTCCTGCGCGGCCCGGCGCCGCCGCAACAGCAAAGGCGTGGCCACGGCCAACGACAGCACGGCCACGGCGGCCACGGCCAACACGATGGTGGCGCCCGTGGCGCCCTTCTTGGAGGCCGCACCGCTGCCCGCCGCCCCGGTGGTGCCGCCGGCGCCGCCGGGGCCACCGGGGGCATCCGTCATGGCCTTGTACTGGGCCAGGGCCACCTGTTCGGCGTTGGCCGGCGAAATGGGCTGCGCGTTGCCCGATGCCGCCGAGAAGAAGGACAGGAGGTCCACGTAGACGCCCGAGCGCATGGTGACGGCCTCGCCGACACCGTCCTGGTTGGTCGCCGCGAAGTACGTCACGCGGCGGGCCCCGGGGATGGCGGACAGGGCGTCCGAGCTCACGATCTCACCGGACTCGAGCGAGTGCTGGGCCGCCAGCAGGAACACCTGGGCCCCCACCGCGTTGGGGAAGCGGACCAGGAGGTTCTGCACCTGGTTGAGGCCGCCGTCGGCCTGCCACACCCGCTCGTAGGTCGAGATGGTCTTCCCGAGGGTGGACAGCGCGCCGGCGGCGGCCGACGGGTTCGGTGCGTCGGAGGCGAACTGCGAGGCCTGCAGCGGGCCCTGAGAGGTCACGGCGTAGCCCGGGCCGAGGTTGGGGATCACGATCGTGCCGAGCGTCGGCGGCGACTCCTGGGCGCCGACGCCAGCAGCGGCCGCCGCCGCCCCACCGGGGACGCCGCTGCCCATCAACACGACCACCAGGAGGGCGCAGCACCCCGCCAAGGGGACCGCAGCGCCGCGTACACGGCGCCGGGCCCAGCGCGGGGCCCGTGGCTTGGTCACGCGACGAAGTACTTGGCCTCTGGGTGGGGGCAGATGATGGCGTCGGTCGTCTGTTCGGGGTTGAGTTGGAACCCCTCGCTCACCGTCACGCCGATGCGGTCCCCACCCAGCAGCTCTACGACTTTGGCGTTGTCGGTCAGGTCCGGGCAGGCCGGATAGCCCCAGGAATACCGGCCACCCCGGTACTGCTGGCGGAACAGGCCGGTCAGTGTCGGCCCGTCCTCGCCGGCGAACCCGAGCTCCTCGCGCACCCGGCGGTGCCAGTACTCGGCGGTGGCCTCGGCCATCTCGACGCTCAGGCCGTGCAGGAAGAGGTACTCGGTGTACTGGTTCTTGGCGAACAGCTTCGCCGCCTCCTCCGAGGCCCGGGCGCCGATGGTGCAGAGCATGAAGCTGGCGAAGTCCTCGTCACCCGAGCCGGTCGGGCGGAAGAAGTCGGCGATGCAGAGCCACGGCTCCTTGCGCTGCCGCGGGAAGGTGAAGCGCATCCACTCCGATGACCGGCTCTCGTCCTTCCAGATGATGAGGTCGTTGCCCTCCGCATTGGCGGCGAAGTGGCCGTAGGCCACCGACGGCACCAGCAGGTCGGCCTCCTTGGCCTTGCCCAGCTGCTCGCGCAGGGTGGACTTCACCCGGTCCTTGAACTCGGTGTCGTTCTCGCCGTTCTCGGGCCGGAAGCCCCACTGGTTGCGGAACAGGGCGGTCAGGTTGAGGTACTCGGCGACCTCGTCGATCGGGATCCCCACGGCGACCCGGCTCCCGACGAAGGGCGGGGTGAAGAGCGGATTGTCCGACGCCACGTCGGAGCGGGCGGGCTGCCCCTCCACCGGCGTGGTGTCCTGTGCGTCGAGCCGGCTGCGCCGCGGCACGTTCTTCTCGGAGATCTCGCGCCCGAACAGCGGGTCGTCCTCGCCCTTCTTCTTCAGTTCGACGAGGCGGTCCATGGTGCGCAGGCCCTCGAAGGCGTCGCGCCCGTAGAAGAGCCGGCCGTCGTAGACCTCGCGCAGGTCCCGCTCGACATAGGTGCGGGTCAACGCCGCCCCACCCAGCAGCACGGGGATGTTCGACAGGGAGCGGTCGTTCAGCTCGACCAGGTTCTCGCGCATGATCAAAGTGGACTTCACGAGCAGGCCGCTCATGCCGATGGCGTCGGCCTTGTGCTCCTCGACCGCGCTCACCATCTCGTTGATGCCGATCTTGATGCCGAGGTTGACGACCTCGTAGCCGTTGTTGGTCAGGATGATGTCGACCAGGTTCTTGCCGATGTCGTGCACGTCACCCTTGACGGTGGCCAGTATCACGGTGCCCTTGCCGCCCTGATCCGACTTCTCCATGTGCGGCTCCAGGAAGGCGACCGCGCTCTTCATGGTCTCGGCCGACTGCAGCACGAAGGGCAGCTGCATCTCGCCGGAGGCGAAGCGCTCACCCACGACCTTCATGCCCTCGAGCAGGATGTCGTTGACGATCGCCAGTGCGGCCGTGCCGGACTCGAGCGCCTCGGTCAGGTCGGCCTCCAGGCCGTTGCGGTTGCCGTCAATGATGCGCTGGGACAGGCGGCGGTCGACGGGCCAGTCGCTGTGATCCTCCGCCGGGCCGGTGTCCGCCTTGACGCCCTCGAACAGCGACAGGAGCACCTGCAGGGGGTCGTAGTCCTCGGTGCGGCGGTTGTAGATGAGGTCGAGGCAGACCTCCTTGGCTCGGTCGTCAATACGGGCCAGCGGGAGGATCTTGGAGGCGTGCACAATGGCCGAGTCGAGCCCGGCCTGCACGCACTCGTGCAGGAAGACCGAGTTCAGGACCTGCCGGGCGGCCGGGTTGAGGCCGAAGGACACGTTGGACAGGCCCAGCACGGTCGACACGCCGGGCAGCTCCGCCTTAATCCGACGGATGCCCTCAATCGTCTCGATGCCGTCCTCCCGGCTCTCCTCCATGCCCGTCGACAGGGGCAGGGCGAGCGGGTCGAACAGGAGGTCCTCGGGAGCCAACCCGTAGCGCTCGACCGCGATGTCGCGGATGTTGCGGGCCGCCCGCAGCTTCCACTCCGCCGTGCGGGCCTGGCCCTCCTCGTCGATGCAGGTGCAGACGACGGCGGCGCCGAACTCCCGGGCGAGGCGCAGGAAGACGTCGAGGCGCGTGCCGGGCGCGTCGCCCTCTTCGAGGTTGACCGAGTTGAGGACGGGCCGCCCGCCCAGCCACTCCAACGCGGCACGGACCACGGGTCCCTCGGTCGAGTCGACCATGAGCGGCACGCTGGCCTGCGTGCAGAAGCGGCTGGCGATCTCGGTCATGTCGGCCACGCCGTCGGCGCCCGTGTAGTCCACGCACACGTCAATGAGGTGCGAGCCCTCCTTGACCTGATCCCGCGCCATGCCGACGCAGGTGTCCCAGTCGCCGTCGAGCATCGCCTCGCGGAAGGCCTTGGAGCCGTTGGCGTTGGTGCGCTCACCGACGGCCAGGTACGACGTGTCCTGGGCGAAGGGGACCGAGGAGTAGATGGAGGCGGCGGAAGGCTCGTGCACGGGGGTCCGTGCAGCCGGCACCGCGTCGGCGCAGCGCGCCACGACGGCGGCCAGGTGCTCTGGCGTGGTCCCGCAGCACCCGCCGACAACGGACACCCCGAACTCGGTCACGAAGCGGTGCAGGTGCTCGGCCAGCTGATCCGGTGTGAGGTCGTAATGCATGAGGCCGTCGACCACCGACGGGAGGCCCGCATTCGGGACGCAGGCGATAGGGACGCGGCTGGCCCCCGAAAGATGGCGCAGCGCCTCGCTCATCTCCACCGGTCCGGTGGCGCAGTTGAGGCCGACCACGTCGACCTGCATGGCATCGAGCACGGTGAGCGCGGCGCCGATCTCGGTGCCGGGCAGCATGCGGCCGGTCAGCTCAATGGTGACCTGGCACTGCAGCGGCACGTAGCGGTCCAGTGCGACCATGGCGCGCCGCGCCCCGTTGACCGCGGCCTTGATCGACAGCATGTCGAACTGCGTCTCAATCAGCAGCAGGTCGGCCCCGCCCTCCAGCAGTCCGAGCGCCTGCTCCTCGTATGCCGCGCTGAACTCGGCGTACGAGATGTGTCCGAGCGTGGGGAACTTCGTGCCGGGACCCATGGAGCCAGCGACGAACCTTGGTTCATTCGCGCTCGCGTAACTGTCGGCGACGCGCCGGGC
>DATCEZ010000199.1:0-4484 GCA_036509775.1 Acidimicrobiales bacterium | reverse complement strand
GGCGTCGGGCTGCGTGCCGTGGAGCAGTTCTCCCTCAGCGGCACCCCGGTGGTCGTGATCGACGACGACGCCGATCCCCGCCGCTGGCGGACGCTCCACGACTGGGGTGTGCCCCACGTGCGCCGCCACGCCCACCGGGGCGAGGGCTTCGACGATGCCGGACTGGCGCGGGCCGCCGCGGTGGTCTGCGTCGAGATGGACGAGATCCACACCCTCGAGACGGCGCTCCGCATCAAGGAGATCCGGCCGGACCTCCCCCTCGTCGTGCAGCTGGCCAACCCCTCGGTGGCCCGGGCATTGGAGCGGGTGTCGGGACCGGGCAGCGTGCTCGACGTCGCATCGCTGGCGGCCCCCTCCTTCGTGGAGGCCTGCCTGCTCCGCCCCTCCCACGCCATTGAGCTGGCCGGGATCGACTTCGCCGTGGTCAAGCTCACCGTGGAGCCGAAGCCCGATGCCCACGACACCTTCCGGGCCCATTTCGGTCACCTGGCCCCCGTGGCGATCATGCCGGTCGGCGACGAGCCCATGGAGCTGTGCCCGGGCCGTGACCACCCGCTGCACGCGGGCGACCGCGTGGCGGTCCTGGGCACGGTGGAGGAGCTGCAGCGGATGGAGATCTCGACCACTGGGCCGGCCGACGGCCCGGCGCGCTCAGTGGGTCTGGCCCGCCGCATCCGCCTGCAGGTGGGCATTGCGCTCGAGGAGGGCAACCGCGCCCTGGCCATTGTGGCCTCGGCGCTCTTCGCGCTCATCGTCGTGGCCACGATCGTGCTGCACTACACGTTCCGCCCCGACAACGGGCACGCCCACCTCGGATTCCTCGACTCCTTGTACTTCACGGTGGAGACCGTGGCGACCGTGGGCTACGGCGACTACAGCTTCTCCCACCAGAGCCCGTGGCTCATTGTGCTCGCCATCGCCCTCATCGTCTTGGGCGTGACGTTGGTGTCGACCGCCTTCGCCCTCTTCACCAACATTTTGGTGAGTCGTCGCATTGAGCGCTCGCTCGGCCGGCGCCAGGTGCCGGGCATGGTGGACCACGTCATCGTCATCGGCCTCGGTGCAGTGGGGATCAGCGTGGTCCGCCGGCTGGTGGCCGAAGGCGAGTCGGTCGTCGTCATTGAGCGCGACGCCGACAACCGCTACCTCTCCCAGGCCCGCGCCCTCGGCGTCCCGGTCGTCATTGCCGACGCCACGCAGTCGCAGACGCACCGCATGGTCAACATTGCGGACGCCAAGGCGGTGGCGGTCCTGACGAGCGGCGACCTGACGAACATTGAGACGGGGCTGTCGGTGCGCGAGTCGTTGGGGGAACGCTGGGACGACGTCCCGGTCGTTCTGCGCGTCTTCGACCGCGAGCTGGCGCACATGATGGAGCGGAGCTTCGGCTTCCAGCACGTCCGCTCCACCTCGGCGCTGGCCGCGCCCTGGTTCGTCGGCGCCGCCCTCGGGCTGGACGTGCTCAGCACCTTCTACGTCGACCGACAGCCGTTCCTGGTGGCCGGGCTCACCGTGGCGCCGGACGAGATCCTGCAGGGCCTGGCCATGCAGGATCTCGGGTCACGGACCCGGGTCATCGCCCTCAACCGCGCCGACGGGGTACTGGAGCATCCGCCCCGCCGGGGCACCGTCTTCGCAGCGGGCGACACCGCGTTCCTGCTCGGTCCCTATGAGGAGCTCCTCGGGGTCCTGCAACGCGATCAGACACCGGTCTGAGGACTCGGCATGATGGTGCGCCGTGACCATGGTCGAGGAGGAGACGCCGGGTTCCTCCGCGGCTGAGGCCGTGCCGGCCACGCCCACGCCCCGCAGCAGGTCCGCGGCGTGGTTCGGGCCGTGGATTCTGGTCGCGCTGTCGCTGGCCTGGGGGCTGTGGGAGCTGCGGCCCGAGCTACGGGCCGTGCCCTACCTCGACGACAGCTCCTTGCACGAGCAGATGGTGCGTTCCGCCGCGACCCGCATCAGTCAGGGTCACCTGCCGCTGACGAGCTGGTGGCCCTACCTCGGGCTCGGCTCACCGCAGTTCCTGCACTACCAGAGCCTGCCGTCCATGCTGTCGGGTGTCATCGGGACGTTCGCCGACCCGGACACCGTGTTCCGCTGGTCCCTCTACCTGCTGCTGGCCCTGTGGCCGATCACCGTCTACTGGAGTGGACGGCTCTTCGGCCTGAGCCGCTGGACCGCGGCATCAGCGGCAGCGGTGGCGCCCTTCCTCGCCTCGGTCGCCGGCATCGGCTACGAGACCAAGGCCTACGTCTGGGTCGGTTACGGCGTGTGGACACAGCTGTGGGCGGCGTGGACGCTCCCACTGGCGTGGGGATTCACCTACCGGACGCTGTCCGGGCGGCGCGGCCCCTCTGCGTTCTTCGCAGTCCTCTTCATCATGGTGACGGTCGCGCTGCACTACGAGACGGGCTACCTGGCCTTCGTGCCGCTCATCGTGTGGCCCTTCCTGGTGCCGTCGGACCTGTGGCGGCGAGTCGGTCGCGCCGTGGTGCTCGGCGCCGCGGCCGTACTGGCCTCGTCCTGGGTCATCGTCCCCGTGCTGGCGCAGTCGCACTGGGCGGCCCGGAACCAGATTCTCGGAGGCACGCCGCTCGAGAACGGCTACGGCGCTAGTCAGATGTTGTCGTGGCTGGTGGCCGGCAACCTCTACGACAACAACCGCTTCCCTGCCGGGATCCACGTCTTCCTTCCTATCGTCACCGTGCTGGTGTTCGTGGGTATCGGCGTCTGCATCGCACGTTGGCGCACATCGGTGGCCGGCCGCGCCCTGGTCACCATGTGGGTGGTCACGCTGATCATGTCGTTCGGGCGCACCACGTTCGGGTCCCTCTACAAAATCCTCCCCGGCAGCAGCGACATCTTCATCCGCCGCTTCCAGATGGGCGTGCAGCTGTCGGGCATCCTGCTGGCCGGCATCGCACTCGTCTTCCTGGGACAGCTCGTCCTGCGGAGCGTCCTCGACCTCTTCCCGGAGGATCGTCGCGGCTGGGCCAGGCAGCCGACCGGACGTGGCATTGTCGCCGGGCTGTGCATCGTGGCGCTGGTGCTGGTGCTCTTCCCGGCCTGGAGCAACCTCGACACCTACGACGGTCACAACGCGACCAACATCGGCCTGCAGGCCGAGGCCGACGCGGCACAGGGGCCGCAGGTCGACCGCCTGCTGGACTACGTGCGCGCCCACCCCAGGGGTCGCGTCTACGCCGGCGCCCCGAACAACTGGGGCAACGACTTCCTGGTCGGCGCGGTGCCGGTCTTCAAGTACTTGGAGAGCAAGGACATCGACGAGGTCGGCTACACGTTGCGCACCGCCTCGCTCATGACCGACCCCGAGTACTTCTTCGACGAGAACAACCCGGGCGACTACCCGCTGTTCGGCATCGGCTACATGATCCTGCCCTCCGGCATGACGTCGCCCGTGGAAGCCGACAAGGTCGGTTGCTCGGGGGCGTACTGCTTGTGGTCACTCCCCCACAGCGGCTACATCCACGTGTACGACACCACCGGCACGTTGACGGCCACCCGGGCCGACGTCGGCACACAGAGCACGACCCTGCTGGAGTCGCCGCTCCTCAACGAGCAGCGCGACCTCACCGTCGGCTTCAACGGGCAGGCGGCGGCCAAGCCGACGGCAGCCGGCGCCTCGGGCTTGGAGGGATCGCCGGGGCGCGTCGTGACCGAGCAGGCCGACCTCGCCAACGGCGCCGCCCGCGCCGTGGTGCACACGACGCGCCGGGCCACCGTCGTGCTCAGCGCCTCGTACGACCCGGGTTGGCACGCCACGGTGAACGGCCGGCCTGCCCCTGTCGTCATGGTGGCACCGGCGCTGGTCGGCGTCGTGGTGGGCCCCGGCGTGCACACGGTTGCGTTCACCTACGACGGCTACGGGTCCTACACCGCGTTGTTCGTCCTGGCGGTAGCGGTGTTGCTCGCGGTGGCAGTGGGGCCGGCGGCGTGGCGGCGGTGGCGGCGATCGACGGCGGCCGTCACCTCAGGGACAATGGAGGGCCATGACGACCCTCCCCAGCCCTGACCTTCCGCTTTCCTCCTCGGCCACCGCGCCGGCCGACACCGTCATTGAGTTCCTGCGCGCCCTGGCGGCCTACGACGTCGATGCGGCGCTCGACCTTGTCGCCGACGACCTCGTGTACGCCAACGTGTCCCTGCCCACCATTTACGGACGGGACCGGCTGGAGCGCATCGCCCGCCCTTGGCTGCGACCGGGACGAATGGGCTTCAACGTCCACCTCAACCACGTGGCGACCGAGGGCGACGTCGTGCTGACGGACCGGATCGACGAACTGAACTGGGGTCCCTTCGCCACGCGCTTCTGGGTCTACGGCCGCTTCGTCGTGGACGCCGAGGGGAAGATCACTCTGTGGCGCGACTCGTTCGACTGGCTCGATGTGACGATCGGCAACTTGCGTGGTCTGGCCGGACTGGTGTCACCGTCGCTCAACCGGCGGATGCCCGAAGACTGA
>DATCEZ010000198.1:0-2365 GCA_036509775.1 Acidimicrobiales bacterium | reverse complement strand
TGGCCACGTCCGACGGCATCGACTGGGGCGTGGTGGACATTTTCGTCGGGGACGAGCGCGTCGTGCCGCCCGACGACGCCGACGCCAACCAGCGCCTCATCCGCGAGGCCCTCATGGACCGGGTGGGCGGGGTCGGGTCCTTCTCCCCGATGCCGACGGTCGGCCCGGTGGACGAGTGCGTGGCGGCCTACCAGCGCGTCATGGCGGACCTGGTGACCGGCCCGGGCATCGACCTGATCCACCTGGGGATGGGGCCTGACGGTCACACGGCCTCGCTGTTCCCCGGTGCTCCCACCCTGGAGGCCGAGCCCGGCATTCTGGTGCTGGCGACCGAGGACCCCAACGGCGTCAACAAGCATCCGCGCCTCACCCTGACGCTGCCGGCCATCAATTCGGCCCGCCTGGCCGTCTTCACGGTGTCCGGGGCGTCGAAGGCCCCTGCGGTCGCCGCGCTGGTGCGCGGGGACGACCTGCCCGCTGCCCGCGTCCATGCCGGACGCACGCTGTGGCTGGTCGACGGCGCCGCGCGCGCCGACGCCCCCTAGATTGGCCGCAATGCTCTCTGACGCCGATCTCCTCTCGACTCCCCTTGACGACCTGACGGCGCTGGCCCGCGTCGTGCGCGACGGGGCGCACGGAAGGCGGGTCACCTTCTCGCCCAAGGTCTTCATTCCGCTGACCATGCTCTGCCGTGACAAGTGCGGTTACTGCACCTTCGCCAAGGCGCCGGCCCGCGTCACCGCTCCCTACCTCCTGCCCGAGGAGGTGCTGGCCATCGCCGAGGCCGGGAAGGCGGCCGGCTGCCACGAGGCCCTCTTCACCCTGGGCGAGCGGCCCGAGTTGCGCTACCCGGTGGCGGCGGAGTGGCTGGCCGAGCAGGGTTACGCCTCGACGGTGGACTACCTCGCCGCCATGTGCCGCCTCGTCGTCGAGGAGACCGGCCTGCTCCCCCACGCCAACGCCGGCGCCCTCGACGCCACCGAGCTGGCCACGCTGCGCCCGGTGGCGGCCAGCCAGGGCATGATGCTCGAGTCGCTGGCCGAGGACCTCGACGCCCACCGCGGATCGCCCGACAAGGTGCCGTCCCGGCGCCTGGCCACCCTGGAGTTCGCCGGCGAACTGGCCATCCCCTTCACGACCGGCATCCTCGTTGGCATCGGTGACACCCGGGCCGACCAGCTGGCCGGGCTGCGCGCCATCGCGGCGGCGCACGTCCGCCACGGCCACGTGCAAGAGGTCATTGTGCAGAACTTCCTGCCCAAGGCGGGCACGGCCATGTTCAAGGCCGAGCCGTGTGCGCCCGAGGACCTGTACTGGGCCATCGCTGCGGCACGGCTGGTCCTGCCCCCCGACATCCACGTGCAGGCGCCACCCAACCTCTCCGACGACCTCGGGCCGCTGCTGGCGGCCGGCATCGACGACTGGGGCGGCGTCTCGCCGGTCACGGCCGACCACGTCAACCCCGAGCGCGCCTGGCCCGCTCTCGACATCCTGCGCGAGGCCACCGAGGCGGCCGGGCACACGCTGGCCCCCCGCCTGACCATCTACCCGACCTTCGCCCACGACCCGGCGCGCTGGCTCGACCCGGCGCTGCACTTCCCTGTTATGGACGTGTCCGACGCCGAGGGCCTGGCCCGCGAGGACTCGTGGTGCTCGGGCGGCGAGGAGCCGCCACCCCTGCTGCTCGAGGAGCCCGGCCCGCTGCGTGACGCGGCCGGCGGTCGAGCAGTCGACACCGGCCGCGGTGCGGTGGCCGAGGTGTTGGCCGGCGTGGCGCTCGGCCAAGAGGTGGGCGAGGCCGAGATCGTGACGCTCTTCAGCGCCCGCGGCCCCGAGGTGCGCCTGGTGGCCGAGGTGGCCGACGACCTGCGCCGGCGCATTGCGGGCGAGGACGTGACCTTCGTGCGCAACCGCAACATCAACTACACGAACGTCTGCACCTTCAAGTGCCGCTTCTGCGCCTTCTCCAAGGGCCCGCTCTCGCTCAACCTGCGTGGCGCGCCCTATCTGCTGGAGCTCGACGAGATCACGCGGCGCGTCGTCGAGGCCGTCGACGAGGGGGCCACCGAGGTCTGCCTGCAGGGCGGCATCCACCCCAACTTCGACGGCGACTACTACCTGCACGTGCTCGAGGCGGTGCGGGCCGGCTCGCCCGACATCCACATCCACGGCTTCACGGCGTTGGAGGTCACCGAGGGGGCCCGCCGCTCCGAGGTCCCCCTGGCCGAGTACCTGACCCGCCTGAAAGAGGCGGGGCTCAAGACACTGCCGGGCACCGCCGCCGAGATCCTCGACGACGACGTCCGCGCCCTCATCTGCCCCGACAAGATCAACACCGAGGAATGGCTGGAGGCGCACCGCACCG
>DATCEZ010000197.1:0-28956 GCA_036509775.1 Acidimicrobiales bacterium | reverse complement strand
CAGACTTCCTGCTCTCCAGCCGGGTCGTGCTGGCCGAGGAGGCCGAGCAACTCGGGCTGGTCAACCGGGTGCTCGCAGCGGAGGAGCTGTTGCCCTTCACCGCGGCGTACGCGGGGCGGCTGGCCACCGAAATCGCGCCGTCCTCGTTGGCCGTGACCAAGCTGCAGCTCTATCGCGACCTGCACGGCGACGTCGCGTCCTCGGTGCGCGACGCCAGCGCCCGCATGGCGGACATGATGCGGGGTGCCGACTTCGCCGAAGGCGTGGCCGCGCTGACAGAGAAGCGCCCGCCCTCCTTCCCTGACCCATCGGCCTGAGCGGGCGCCGGAGCGGTCAGGCGTCGACGCCGGCGGGCAGCTTGGCCGGGTCCCAACCCAGGAGGGCCACCGCCTGGCGGAAGGCGAAGCGATCGGTCATGCCCGCCACGTAGGTCACGGCGGCGCGCACCGCCCCGTCGCTTCCCGCGACCACGTCGGTGGGCTCGCTGGGCCGTGGCCCCTGGTCGGTGATGAGGTGAGGGCGGTCCGAGAAGTGTTCGACCAGTGCCCGCAACACGCCGATCACCGCGTCGCCCTGTCGGAGCGAGGCGTCGCGCAGGTAGATGCGCTGGTAGTTGCAGGCCCGAAAGGCGGCGAGCGCCTCGGCCTCCTCTTCCTCCATGCCGACCTGGCCCGTGCGGAGGGACGCCGAGACCACGCCGTTGATGAAGGCACCCAGTTGGGCGCTGCGGCGTTCGCCACACAGCGAGCGCACCGCCAGGGGCAGCTGGTGGGGGGCCACGATGCCGGACAGGACGGCGTCCTCCCAGTCGTGACAGACGTAAGCGATGCGGTCGGCCCAGCTGACCACCTCGCCCTCGGGCGTGGAGGGGGCCGGACGCGACCAGCTGTGGTTGGCGATGCCGTCGACGGTCTCGGCGCACAGGTTCAGGGGCGCCAGGGACACCAGCGCCCCCCACGGCGCGTGGTCGAACCCACCGGGTACGTACGGGTCGAGCGCGTCCTCGCTGGCATGGCCGCCCGGGCCGTGCCCGCAGTCGTGCCCGAGCGCTATGGCCTCGGTGAGGGCGACGTTGAGGCGGCAGGCCCGGGCGATGGCCGTGGCGACCTGCGCCACCTCGAGCGCGTGGGTGAGGCGGGTGCGCTGATGGTCCTGGGGGAAGACGAAGACCTGGGTCTTGCCCGCCAGCCGGCGGAACGAGGTGGCGTGCAGGATGCGATCCCGATCGCGCTCGAAGCAGGTGCGCCAGTCGTCCGGGGGCTCGGCCTCGGCCCGGTCGCCGGCATCCGACGAGCGCGTGGCGCCGGGCGCCAGCAAGGTGTCCTCGAGCTGGCGGCGCTCCGCCCGTCCTCTCGGCGTCCCGGCCGGCGCGGTGGCCGGCTCGGGCTCGGGCGCCGGGCCGATCCGGGCCCGTGAGTCGGCGTGGGCCAGCCGCACCGGTCCGGAGTAGCCGGCCATCGTCGCTGCCCAACGGGCACTGCGTTCCGTCTTCGGTGCCGTGGGCGGGCCGTCCATGCTCAGCAGTCTGCCCGGTCGCAGTAACGTCGAGGTGCCCTCGGAACCGTCCGACAGCTCGTGAGGAGAGTGAGACCAGGTGGACGTGCGTATCGGCATCACCCACACCCCAAAGGAACTCGAAGTGGAGATGCCCGACGATGCCGACCGCGACGACGTGGTCGCCGACATCGAGAAGCTGCTCAAGACTGGTGACGGCGTCCTCTGGCTGACCGACCGCAAGGGTCGTCGGGTCGGTGTCCCGGTCGCCAAGGTGGCCTACGTCGAGGTGGGCGCGCCGGCGGCGGATCGTCGCGTCGGGTTTGGCGCCCCCTGAGAACGGGAGTGACGGCGGGACGGGCGCGCCGGCGGTGAGCGCAGCCCCCGACCTGCTGGACCTGCGCCTGGTGTTCGTCACCGGCAAGGGGGGGGTGGGCAAGACCACGGTCGCCGCCGGACTGGCCCAGCTGGCCGCGGAGCGGGGCAAGCGGGTGCTGATCTGCGAAGTGGACGCCAAGGGCGACGTGACCTCTTTGTTCGAGGCACCGCCGACCGACTTCACGCCGCGGGAGATCGCGCCCGGGGTCTGGTCGATGTCCATGGACACCGAGGCCTCGCTGCGCGAGTACCTCAAACTGCACCTGCGCATCCCCGTGGTGGGCCGGATCGGCCCGTTGGCCAGGGCCTTTGACTTCGTCGCCACGGCCGCGCCGGGCGTCCGAGAGATCCTCACCGTCGGCAAGTTCTGCTGGGAGGTCAAGGAGCGGCACTACGACCTGGTGGTCGTGGACGCCCCCGCCAGCGGTCACATCGTTGGGCAGCTCGCAGCACCCCAGGCCATCAACGACCTGGTCAAGGTGGGCCTCATCCGCAGCCAGACCGACTGGATGCTCGAGATCCTCTCCGACCCGCGCCAGACAGGACTGGTGGCGGTGTGCACACCGGAGGAGATGCCGGTCAGCGAGACCCTCGAGCTGGAGGCGCGCGTGCGCGAGGAGACCACGGTTCGGATGTCGGCCGTCATCGTCAACCGCGTCCTACCCGAGCTCTTCGGCCAGCGCGAGGAGGAGATCTTCGAGGAGCTGCGCGCTCCGGAGAACGAGGAGGTGCTGTCGGAGCGAGCGGGCGGGCAGGTGGCCCCCGTGCTCGAGGCAGCCCGGCTCGCCGTCACCATGCGGCGCACCCGGTCGGCCCACCTGCAGCGCCTGCGGGCAGGGCTGCCCGACGGCATGCCGGTGCTGTTGCTGCCCTACCTCTTCGTCCGCAGCTTCGGCACCCGCACCACTCGCCAGGTGGCCCATTCGTTGGGTGAGGAGCTGGGCCTGTGAGTGCGACGCCCACGACCGGCCCCAAGACGGTCAGGCAGCTCCTCGACGCCAAGGACATCGTCATCGCCTGCGGCCCGGGCGGCGTCGGCAAGACCACCACGGCGGCCTCGCTGGCCGCCACGGCGGTGGTCGAGCAGGGCGGTCGCGTCCTGGTGCTCACCGTCGACCCGGCGCGCCGGCTGGCGGACGCGCTCGGGCTCAAGGGCATCGGGAACGACGAAGTCCGCATCCCCGACGAGGTGTTCGCCGGGGCGGCGGCCCACCCCAGGGGTGAGCTGTGGGCGGCCATGCTCGACACTAAGCAGAGCTGGGACGACCTCATCCGGCGGCACGCCCCCGACGCGGAGACCCGGGAGCAGATTCTGGCCAACCCGCTGTACCAGAACATTTCGGGGCGATTCGTGCAGTCGCACGACTACATCGCCATGGAACGGCTCTACGAGATCCACTCGGGAGGAAAGTACGACCTCATCGTGGTGGACACGCCTCCGACGCGCAACGCGCTCGACTTCCTCGATGCCCCGCAGCGCATGGCGGACTTCTTCAGCTCGCGGCTGCTGCGCTGGCTCATCGTGCCGTACCGGTCGCGGTTGGTGAACATGGCATCGCGGCCCTTCTACCAAGTGGCGGACCGCATTCTCGGCACGCAGTTCCTGGCCGACATCTCGGAGTTCTTCATTCTCTTCCAGTCGATGCACGAGGGCTTCGTCGAGCGGGCCGACGCCGTCACGCGGCTGCTCTCGGACCGGCGCACCACGTTCATGGTGGTCTCGACGCTCGAGGCCACGCCGGTGCGCGAGGCGGAGTTCTTCTCCTCCCAGCTGGCGGCCCGCAAGCTGCACCTGGGTGCGGTGGTGTTGAACAAGGTGCTGCCCGACTACCTGCGCGATGCCAAGACGGACAAGCTGGCCCAGTCGATCGAGGCCCGTGCCGGTGAGTTGGCCGACGGGCTGACCGACGACCCCGTGGTGGCGGCCCGGGTGCTCGGCGAGGTGGCCGAGAGCTTCCTCAATTTCAGCGTGGTGGCCCGGCGCGAGGCCGAGCAGCAGGCGGAGATGCGGGGCGCACCCGACGTGCTGGTCACCGTCCCCTTCTTCGACGCCGACATCTACGACATGAGCGGGCTGCTCCGGCTGGGCGCGCTGGTCTGGGAGTAGCGGCGCCGGGGGGCCTACCATCGGTGCCATGGCCGAGCTCATCAACCCCGAGGTCCAGGCGTACGCCGACGCGCACACCACGGCGCCGCCCCGGCACCTCGTGTCGGTGGACGCTTCGACCAAGGAGGACTTCGCCGCCTGGGGGATGATGGTGGGACGCCAGGAGGGCCGTTTCCTCGAAATGCTGGTGTTCGGCACCCAGGCGACCAGCATTCTGGAGATCGGCACCTTCACCGGTTACTCGGCCATCGCCATGGCGGCCGGGTTGGCCAAGGACGGGTCGATCATTTCGCTCGAGGTGGATCCGCACCACGCCCAGGTGGCCCGGGGCAACATTGCGGCCGCCGGCTACGAGAGCCACATCAGCGTCATTGAGGGGCCGGCGTTGCGCTCCCTCGACGAGCTGCAAGGGCCCTTCGACCTCGTCTTCATTGACGCCGACAAGGTCACCTACGACGCCTACTACGAGGCCGTCCTGCCCAAGCTGGCCAGCCACGGGCTGATCATTGTGGACAACACGCTGCAGGCCGGGGGCGTGCTGCCCTCGGTCGACGATCCTCACGAGGGGGCCAGGGCGCTGCGGGCCTTCAACGACAAGGTCGTCAACGATCCCCGTGTCGTCTGCGTCCTGACGACCATCAGGGATGGCGTCACACTGATCCGCCGGGCCGGCTGACCGGGCCGAGCGGGAAACGGCCGCCGTGCTCGACTACCACCTCCATCTCTGGCCCCACTCGGAGCACGAGACGCCCCTGCGGCTCGAACAGCTGGCCGAGTACTGCGCCCGCGCCCAGGCGGCCGGCGTGACCGAGCTGGCCGTGACCGAGCATCTCTTCCGTTTCCGCCAGGCCGACGCGCTCGTCGGGGGCTTCTGGAACGACGAGCGGGTGCCGCCCGCGCTGGCCGAGAACATGGCGCAGTACTACGCGTTCCACGCCACGGCGGACCTCGACGCCTACGTGGCCTGCGCCCAGGAGGCCAAGGACGCCGGGCTCCCGATCGTCATCGGCCTGGAGGTCGACTACTACGAAGGCCGGATGGACGACGTGGCCGGCCTGCTGGCCGGCTACCCCTTCGACGTGCTGCTCGGCTCGGTGCACTGGGTGGGTGGCTGGCGCTTCGACGACATCGACGACCCCGCCTCCATGGCCGAGTGGTCGGTGCGCCAGGTCGACGCCTGCTGGGAGGCGTACACCGAGGCGCTCGAGGAGCTGGCGGCATCGGGGGCCTGCGACGTGCTGGCCCACCCGGACCTCATTAAGGCGGCGGGCTATGTCCCCGACGCGCCGGCCGAGTGGTGGGACCGCATCGCCGAGGCGGCCGTGGCCTCGGGCATGGCGGCCGAGGTCAGCTCCGCCGGCTGGCGCAAGCCGGCGGCCGAGCAGTACCCGGCGCTGAGCCTGCTCGAGCGCTTCGTCGCCGGTGGGGTGCCGCTGACGACGGCTTCTGACGCCCACCGGCTCGAGCACGTGGCCGACCGCGCCGACGACCTGCGGGCGGTGCTCGCCGCGGTGGGGACGGGCATGTTGCAGGGGTACCGGAGCCGCACGGCCTATCCGGTCCCGGTGACCGCGCCCGCCGAGGAGGTGCACTGATGCCGACGCCCGCCGAGCTGGCCCTCAGCCATACCGATCTCAAGCCCGAGGAGCTCGAGCACCTGCAGCGGCTGCTCGGGAGTTGGAGCGTGCTGTCCGACCTCTCCTTCTCCGACCTCCTGCTCTTGGTACCGGTGCACGCCGCCGCCTTCGAGCCGTCGTCGGATGCCGGCGCCGGCGCCGGTGCGGCGTCGAACGGGCCGGATCCGGCGACCAACGATCCCGAGCTCGTGGTCCTGGGTCAGATGCGCCCCAACAACCGGCCCACCCTGGTCGACCAGGACCTGGTGGGCCAGACGGTCAACGAGTCGCAGTGGACGCTGGTGGCGCAGTGCCTCCACTCCGGCGAGATCGTGCGGGGCAGCATCCACCATCCCATTCTCGGGGAGCAGGTGCCGGTGGAGAACATCCCGATCCGCTTCGAAGGCCGCATCATCGGAGCCCTTCTGCGCGTCTCGCTGGCCCCGCTGAAGGGACCGACCAGCATGTACGAGCGGACCTATCTCGACGTGTTCGAGCGCCTGGCCGACATGGTGGCGCAGTCCGCCTTCCCCTTCCCCGACGAGGACGTCGGCACCGAGGAGTCGCCCCGGGTGGGCGATGGCGTAGTCGTGGTGGACGCCGACGGCCGGGTGGAGTTCGCCTCGCCCAACGCCATGAACGCGTTCCACCGCATGGGCATCTACACCCAGCCCGAGGGGCGTCGCTTCGGGGACCTCGACGTCGAGGAGTCCGCTGTCGAGTGGGCGCTCGCCACCGGTCGGCCCGTGGTCGAGGAGGTGGAGCGCCGCCCGGACGTCATTGTGCTGGTGCACTGCATTCCGCTGCTCTCTCACGGCGTGGTGACCGGGGCCATGATTCTGCTGCGCGACGTCACCGACGTGCGTCGACTCGACCGCTTGCTTCTGTCCAAGGACGCCGCCATCCGCGAGGTGCACCACCGGGTCAAGAACAACCTGCAGACGATTTCGTCGCTGCTCAGCCTGCAGGCGCGCCGGGTGGGCGACCGGGCGGCGCGGGTGGCGCTGCACGAGGCCGAGCGGCGGGTGCGCTCCATTGCGCTGGTGCACGAGATCCTGTCGCGGGACCCGAGCGACCAGGTGCCCTTCGCCGAAATCGTCAGCTCACTGGTGCAGATGGCCGAGGACTCGGTGGTCTCGTCCCAGCCGATCGTCATTTCCGTGCACGGGGACCTCGGCGACGTGGCGGCCGATGTCGCCACACCGCTCGCCGTGACGGTGGCCGAGCTCCTGCAGAACGCGGTGGAGCACGCCTTCGATCCTGAGAACGCCGGCGGGCAGGACGGGGCGGCCGGGTTGGAGGGAGCCGGGGGAGGGGTGGGCTACGCGCCGGTGGGCCACGTGGACCTCACCATGTCCAACGACGAGTCGGCCCTGCGGGTCGAGGTCCGCGACGACGGGCTGGGCCTACCCGAGGGGTTCGACATTGAGCGGACACAGAGCCTTGGGCTCTCGATCGTGCGCGACCTGGTTGTCAGTCAGCTGGAGGGGACGATCTCCATGGAGCCGGTACCGCCGGCCGACGGCGGTGGGACCCGCGTCGCCATTGCGGTCCCGGTGCGCGCCCCGCGGTGAACGGGGTGGCAGCGCGCCTGGTGCCGGTGCGCCTGGAGCCGGTGTGTCGGGTCCAGGCGTGTCGGGTGCGCGGGCCTCAGATGGCGATGCGCTGCGAGCGGCGGGCGGCCAACCAGGCCTTGCGCAACTTGCGCCGCTCCTCTTCGGAGGTGCCACCCCAGACGCCGGACTCCTGGTTGGTGGCCAGCGCGAAGTCGAGGCACGGCTCGAGCGCATCGCAGGCGTGGCAGACACGCTTGGCGGCGTCGATCTGGTCGACGGCAGGGCCGGTCGTGCCAACGGGGAAGAAAAGGTCCGGTTCGGTGTTGCGGCAGGCGGCAGATCGCCGCCAGTCGTCCGCGTCCCAATCGACGGTCCGGTTCCACATGAGAGCCATTGGAAAGTGCCTCCACCAGCATTGTGATCCTTTTCACATGATCGGACCCAGATGGTGTCCGTCAGTGAAAAGCGGGTTAACGGAGGAAGATGGTAACGGTCGGCCGGAAGCCTGGCAAGGAGTTTTTGTTGAAAGTTTCGGTGCCTGCCACAGCGGAATCGTGACGTGCAGATGACGGGGAGCCGGTGACTGCCGTCTTTGCGCATAGGGGTTGCACCGAGGGGTTCACCGAGAACACCATCGATGCCTTCGTCGAGGCCCGGCGGCTGGGGGCCGACGGGGTCGAGCTCGACGTGCGGCTCACTGCCGACGGTGCTCTGGCCATCCACCACGATGCCGAGATCCCCGGGCTCGGCGCCATCGCCGAGCTCGAGGTGGCCGAGCTGCCCGCCCACGTGCCGCTGCTGGCCGACGTCCTGGCTGTGTGCGACGGCATGGTGGTCAACGTCGAGATCAAGAACGCCCCGCAGGACCCGGGCTGGGACGCCGGCGAAGCCGTGGCGGCCCTCACGGCTGCCGCAATTGAGGAGGCCGGCTGGACCTCGCGCGTGCTCGTGTCCTCCTTCCAGGTGGCAACGCTGCGGGCGGTCCAGGCTGCCGACGGCCGCTTGGCCCTCGGCGCCCTCTGGGGCTTCGGCACCGAGCCGGAGTCCGCGTTGGCGGCCGCGGCGGAGGCGGGCTTCGGCGCTGTCCATCCCTTCGTGCTGTCGGTGGACACGCCCCTGGTCGATCGGGCCCACGCAATGGGGCTTGCCGTCAACGTCTGGACCGTCAACGCCCCCGAAGACCAGCGCGCCATGGTGGCCGCCGGGGTGGACACCCTCATCACGGACCGGCTCCGGGAGGCCTTGGCCCTCGCCGGCTGAGGCGACCGGCCCGGTGGGCGCCGGTGCGTGGGCGCCTCCGCAAAGGCGCTCGTCACCGGGCCGAATGGCGGGGAACGGCCCTGGTCCACAAAGATGGTCGGCCATGAACGTCGTCGTATGCGTCAAGCAGATACCCGATCCGGCCGCCCCCGGGGGGCTCAATCCGGGCACCAACACCCTCGACCGGTCCGGCAAGCTCATCATGGACGATTCGGACAACTACGGGGTCGAGATGGCCCTGCAGCTCGCCTCGGGCGACGGCGACGAGGTCACCCTCGTCTCCATGGCGCCGGGCGGCGAGACCTCGGGCCTGCGCACCGGTCTCGCCATGGGGGCGGCCAAGGCCATCCTCATCAGTGACGACGCACTGGCCGGCAGCGATGCTCTGGGAACCGCCCGGGTGTTGGCGGCCGCCATTGCGCGGGCCAACCCCGACCTGGTGGTCATGGCCACGGAGTCGACCGACGGCTACACCGGCACCCTGCCCGTGCAGGTGGCCGAGCTGATGGGGTTGCCCTCGGTCACCTTCGCCAAGGCCATTGAGGTCGACGGCAGCTCGGTCAAGGTCGAGCGCCAGACCGAAGCAGGCTACGACGAGGTCGTGTGCCCCCTGCCGGCGCTGGTCACGGTCACCGCCGGCGTGGTCGAGCCCCGCTACCCCTCATTCAAGGGGATCATGGCGGCGAAGTCCAAGCCGGTCGACAACCTGACGGTAGCCGACCTCGGCATCGACGCGTCGCTGGTGGGCGCGGCCGGTGCGGGGCAGGAGATCACCGACGTGTCGGAGGCCGAAGCACGTGGAGCGGGAGAGATCGTGGTGGACGAGGGCGACGGCGCGCAGCGCGTCGTGGCCTTCCTCGAGCAGCTGAAGGTGGTCTGAAATGCCGATCGGCAAGGTATGGGTGCTGGCAGAGAAGGGCGACAGCGGGCCGACGCCTGTCACGCTCGAGCTGCTGACCGAGGCTCGCTCGGTCGCCTCGACGGTCGAGGCCGTCGCCTGGGGCGACGACGCGGCGTCGCTGGCCGGCCCGCTCGGCGAGTACGGCGCCACCACGCTCTACGACGTCGGTGACCTCGGTGGCGCGCTGCCGGGAGTCCCGGTGGCCGCTGCGCTGGCTGCCCTGATTGAGGGCGGCAACGCTCCTGACGCCATTCTGCTGCCCGCCACCTACGAGGGGCGCGACGTGGCCGGCCGGCTCTCGGCCAAGATCGGCCGCCCGGTCCTGACCAACGTCACCGGCCTGGTCGAGGCCGACGGCGGCCTCTCGAGCCAGCATCCCGTCTTCGGTGGCGCGCAGATCGTCACGGCGCGTTTCACGGGTGCGGGCCCGGCCATCTTCGTGATCCGGGCCAAGTCGTTCGCGCCCGAGCCCTCCGGTGGCGCCGCCGCCGCCGTCGTGGCGGCCCCGGTGCCCGACGTCGCCGGCACCAACACGGCCAAGGTCGTGGAGCGCCACGTCGAGGAGCGCTCCGGGCCCAAGCTGGACGAGGCGGCGGTGGTCGTCTCCGGTGGCCGCGGGCTCGGCGACGCAGCCAACTACGAGCTCATTGAGGAGCTGGCCAAGCTCCTGCACGGCGCTGCGGGCGCCAGCCGCGCCATTGTCGACGCCGGCTGGGTGCCCTACTCGCACCAGGTGGGTCAGACGGGCAAGACGGTCAAGCCGACGGTCTACGTGGCGTGCGGCATTTCGGGCGCCACGCAGCACCTCGTGGGCATGAAGGGCTCCAAGAACATCATCGCCATCAACAAGGACCAGGAGGCGCCGATCTTCTCGGTGGCCGACCTCGGGATCGTCGGCGACGTGCACAAGGTGCTGCCGGCACTCATTGAGGCGCTCAAGGCCAAGGGCTGAACCAGCCGGACCCCGGGGCCGGGCGCCCCTGGGTCACCGCCCGTCGGAGACGGGGCGTGGAGGGGCGGCCCTGACGGAGCGGACCATGCCGAGGCGGCAACGCCGGGGCCATACTGCGGCGTCGCGCCTGGTGCGTGCACGCCCGGAGCGGGTGACCGGCAGTACATTCGGCGCACGCCGCTGATCGCTCCCCATGCTCTTTCCCACAATCGACTTCGCCATCTTCTTCGCCATCGCCTTCACGGTGAATTGGCTCCTCAACCCGTACGCGGGCTGGTGGAAGCTGTCCATGATCGGCCTGAGCTACGTGTTCTACGGCTGGGTGGGCTGGAGTTACTGCCTCCTCCTGCTGATGACGACGCTGGTGGCCTTCGGAGGCGGCGCCTGGGTGCACGCCACGCGCAACGAGCGCACCCGGCGCATCGCCATGGGCGTGTCGGTCGGCGCGCTGCTGGCCATTTTGGGCTGGTTCAAGTACTACGGCTTCGTCTCGGTCAACCTCGACAACCTCACCCACGCGGTGGGGCTGGGCCGCGCCGTCCCCCTGTTGCAGGTCGGGCTGCCCATCGCCATCTCCTTCTTCACCTTCATGGCGATCAGCTACGTGGTCGACATCTACCGGCGCCAGCTCGAGCCGGCCAAGCCGCTCGACTTCGCGGTGTACATCTCGTTCTTCCCGCACCTCCTGGCCGGTCCGATCGTCCGCGGCACCGAGCTGCTGCCCCAGATCCGCCGGCGCCGCGACCCGAACTCCATCGACTACTCGCGCGCCTTCTGGCTCATTCTCGCCGGCCTGTTCAAGAAGGTGGTGATCTCGTCCTACGTCTCGAGCGCGATTGTGACGCCCGTCTTCACGTCGCCGACCCAGCACTCGGCGCCCGAGGCGATCTTCGCCGCCTGGGGTTACGCGGTGCAGATCTACTGCGACTTCAGCGGCTACACCGACATCGCCATCGGGCTGGCCATGCTGCTGGGGTTCCGCTTCCCGCAGAACTTCGACGCGCCGTACACGGCGCGCAACCTGCAGGACTTCTGGCGCCGGTGGCACATGACGCTGTCGCGCTGGCTGCGCGACTACCTGTACATCCCCCTGGGCGGCAGTGCCAACGGCCAGGCCCAGACGATCCGCAACATCATGATCACCATGGTGCTGGGCGGCCTCTGGCATGGCGCCGCCTGGACATTCGTGATCTGGGGTGCGCTCCAAGGGTTCGGGCAGAGCTTTGGTCACCTGCGCCGGACCAGCAGGGAGCGTCGGGGCCTCCCGGCCGTGGCCGACGGGCCGGTGCGGGTGTGGGTCCAGCGCTTCTTGACCTTCCAGTACGTCTGCCTTGGCTGGGTCTTCTTCAACGCCACGGGCACCTCGCAGGCCTTCTCCGTCATCGGCCGCGTCTTCAGCGGCTGGGGTGAGGCGTCCCCGTTGATCACACCCCTCCTCGTCCTCACGGTCTTCGGCACGCTGGCGTCGCAGTACGTGCCGCCGCTGCGCATCGACCGCCTGCAGGCCGCGTTCTCGCGCCAGAGGACAGCGGTGCAGGTCGGCCTGGTCGGCTTCGCCCTGCTCGGCATCACCACCTTCGGACCCGTCGGCGTCGCGCCCTTTATCTACTACCGCTTCTGATGTCCGAGCCCACCCCCCCGCACCACGTCAACTGGGAAAGCCCCGAGGAGTTCGCGTCGCACCCGCACGCGGAGCTCGAGGCCCCCTCCGACGGGCGCGTACGCCTGCCGTGGACGCGCGTGCTGGCGCTGGGCGTTGCCGCCTTCGCCGTCTGGTTCCTGCTGTACGCGCCGACGCTGCAGCACAACGCGCAGGTCTCGCCGGTCGGGACGCGACGAACGATTAGCCTCGATGTGACCGGCCCGGTCGCCGCCATCAGCCGCGCCCTCCAGCTCTCGCACTTCGTCTCCATCACGGGCCGCGGCAACGGCTTGTCCGGCGGGAGCACCGGGCTCACCGTGGTGGGGCCGCACCCGGGGGGCCAGCCGGCCAAGGCCGCGCCGCCGCCCAAGAAGGGTGGCACCGCGCCCACGACACCGACGACGGTGCCGCCCAACCCCAAGGACCCCACGGCGGCGAACCCGCTGAGCGTCCTGATCGTCGGCGATTCCATCGGCATCGACCTGGGCGACGCCCTGCAGCCCAACTTGGCCAACACGGGTGTTGTCAGCGCTGCGCTCGACGGCCGGGTGAGCACCGGGCTGACGCGGCCCGACTACTTCAACTGGCCGGCGGAGCTCACCGCCGACCTCAAGGCACAGAACCCGCAGGTGGTGGTCATCATGATCGGTGCCAACGACGCCCAGGACTTCCTCGGCCCCCCCGACGTGCCGTACACGTCGGCCCAGTGGAACACGCTCTACGCGCAGCGGGTGGCGCAGTTCATGCAGATCGCCGCGAGCGGCGGTGCCACCGTCGTCTGGGTCGGGATGCCCCCCATGCAGAACCCGGGCCTGAACGCACAGATGTCCGACGTCAACGCCGTGGTGCAACAGCAGGCCGTCAAGGCCAACCCGCCCGTGATCTACCTCAACACGGACCACACTCTCGGCACGGCCCAGGGTGGCTACACAGCCTTCATCACCAACGGCGCCGGCCAGGTCGTCAACGTGCGGACGCCCGACGGGACGCACATAACCCCGGGCGGGGGCCAGGTGGTGTCACAGCAGGTGATCGCCGAGCTGCAGGCGCTGGGCTACAAAATCTGACGCCGGCCGTCAGGACGCTGAGCCGCGGCAGTAGTCAGCGCGGCGGTGCCGCTCTCTCGGGCGCGTCGTCACTGGCGGCCGGGACCGTCCTGAGACCCGCCCGGCGGGGACGCACGTAGGCGAGCCAGATGGTGGTGACGGCAACGAGGACCGCGCCAAGCGTCCAGCCCAATGCGGTCGTGGTCAGGCCGACGTACTTGAGCCCCGAGGCGAAGATGACGAATGTGATCACGGGGCGGATGAATCGGTCGGGCGCTCTCGAGGAGATGAGGGAGCCGATCAGGACGGCCGGCACGCTACCGACGACGATGGACGTGGTCACCGAGAACTCGATGTGGCCGAACGCCAGGGCGCCCAGTGCGGCTGCCAAGGTGAGCGGGACAGCCTGGGTCAGGTCAGTGCCGACGAGCTGGTTGGCGCCAAGGACCGGATACAGGAAGAGCAGGAGCACGATCATCAGCGACCCCGAGCCGACCGAGGTCACGCCGACGACGAAGCCGCCGAGCAGCCCGATGGCGACGGTGGGGACCGGACGCACCACGACCTGACCGATCAGGCCCCCGCGGCTCTGTCCGGAACGGCGGTCGAGCCCGTAGCGCAGCACCATGGCGAAGGCACCGAGGAGGAGTGCGACACCGAGCAGCGTCTGGACGTTGTCCTCCGCCCCCGCGGAGTAGCCCAGCAGGTGCAGGACGTAGGCGCCGAGAAGCGCCGCAGGTACGGAGCCGAGCACCATCCATCCGACCAACGAGTAGTTGACCGTCTTCTTCGTCATGTGCACCACGGCGCCGACCGGTCGCATGAGTACCGCCGCCACCAGGTCGCTCGAGATAGCCGTCGACGGCTTGACCCCGAAGAGCAGAATGAGCATTGGCGTCATGAGCGCGCCACCGCCTGCTCCGGTCATCCCAACGAGGAAGCCCACCAGCGCACTTCCGAGGACGATGTAGGGGTCAATGGACATGGTCGTTCCAGTGCGCTGGGGCGGCCCCGGCAACAACCCGCGGCCATCGATCAAAGCGGATTGAGAATACCTATGGAACAGGTCAACTAGTCGGTCGGCACCCTGACCTGCCCCTTCGCATCGCCGGCCCTCAGACCAACGGCCAGGGGTAGGGGGGCCATTCCCCGTCGTCGACCAACTCGGGCAGCGCGCGCAGATTGCGCAGCCAGTCCACCCTGTCCATGGTGGCGGCCAGCTCGTCGGGCTCCAACAGCTCGCAGAGACGGAGCGGCGGCCCGTCGCGGGCCAGGCGGGCCAGGTCCTCCTCCACGCCTGCTTCGAGGTGCTCCCCGCCGAAGTCCCAGATGACGGTGCGCAGCTTGTCCTGTGTGTTGAAGCAGAGACCGTTGTCGATGGCCCAGAGCCTCTCCTCGGCCAGCAGGACGTGGCCGCTCTTGCGGTCGGCGTTATTGGCCACGACGTCGAACGCCGCCAGCCGCATGAGCACGGGATGCCATTTGGGCTCGTCGCGCAGCGTGAAGTAGTGCGAGGTCCCGTCCTCATGCACGAAGCGCTGCACCGAACCCGGGCCGAACGGGCCCTCGGGCCGCTCGACCGTCTCGGGGACGAGGCCCCAGCCCAGCGCCTCGGACAGGGCGAAGGCGGCGACCTCGCGTCGGAAGAGCCCACCGGGGAAGTCCCACAGCGGCCGCTCGCCCTTCAGGGGTTTGTACACGGCGAGCAACTCCTCGCCCGCCCGCCGGCACGTGACGAGCAAAGTCGCGTTGGAGCTCCCGGCGATGCGCCCGTGGACCTCCATGTCACCCTCGACGAGGACGCGTTCGACCTCGGTGTCGGACACTGCAGTTAGTTCACCGGCGGCCGGTGCCCGTTGGTGCGCGGGCAGTCGTGCCCGGCGGGGTCCAACGGGAGCGAGCACAAGGGGCAGGGAGGACGGCCCGCCTCGACCAGGCGCGTGGCATGGATGGCGAAGGCGGCGGCCTGTTCCCGGGTGAGGGCGACCCGGAGCACGTGGCCGCTGTCCAAGTCGTCGTCCTCTTCCTCTTCCTCGTCCTCGACGCCCACCTCTTCGAGCACCACAATGACCCGGTCGAGCTCCTCGTCATAGGAGACGCCGATGGTGCCGACGACCCACTCGAACTCCTCGGTGCCGTAGAACTGGAGGTCGTCGGGCAGGTGGCCCGGCCGTCCGAGCTCCTTGACGATCCGCCCCAGGTAGCCGGCGAGGACCGCCACCTGCTGCTTCTCCACCTTGACCGTCGTCTCGGACAGGCCCTGGCGGCAATAGAAGAGGAAGAGCCGCGCACCGACCTCGCCGACCACACCCACGGTGCAGTGGTCGGGCGCGTCGAAGTCGTACTCGTCGCTCATCGGACGTGCTCGCTCACGACAGGGTTGCTCACGACAGGGTTGCTCACGACAGGGCCAGCTCGTTCAAGGTCCCGGTCGAGTTCACGCACAGCACCACCGGGCCGCCGGCGGTGAAGAGGAGGGCCGAAATGGAGCAGGGCGAGATGACGAGCCGCTGCAGGAGATCGAGCGGCATGCCCGCCGCCGCCGCAACAATCGCCTTTATCGGATCGGCGTGCGACACCGCCACGATCGTCTCACCGGGGTGGTCGGCCACCAGGCCCAGCACGGTGTCCATGGAGCGCACCGACATTTCGGCGAAGGACTCGCCGCCCGGGAACCGGAACCCGCTGGGCCACCGCTGGACGGTGGGCCATTGCGGCATCCGGTACAGCCGGTTCAGCGACTTCTCGGTCCAGTCGCCCACGTCCACCTCGACCAGGCCCGGGGCGGACCGCACCCGGAGGCCGAGCGCTTTGGCGATGGGGGCCGCCGTCTCGCGGGTGCGCTCGAGCGGCGAGGCGTAGACCGCCGTCGGGGCCTTGGTCAGCACGGCAATGCGCTCGGCGGCGGCGGCGGCCTGTGCATGCCCCTTCTCGGCGAGGTGGAGGCCGGGGGCCTGACCGGGGAGCATTTTGCCGGTGGTGGGGGTCACGCCATGGCGGACCAGCAGGACGACGGTCGGGGCGGGAACCTTGCGGGCGCGTCGGGTCGGCGTGCGTGCGGAGACGGTACGGGCGGTCGGGGACACGGTCGCCCATCGTAGGCTCTGCGCCGTGGCGTCCAACCGGGGCCGGTCCGACTCGCTGGCAGCGGTGCAACGGGACGTGGCGGACTGTCGCCGCTGCCCCAGGCTGGTGCGTTGGCGTGAGGAGGTGGCCCGCACCGGCCGTGCCTCCTATGCGGGCCAGGTGTACTGGGGCCGCGGTGTCCCCGGCTTCGGCGACCCCCACGCGGGGCTCCTCCTGGTCGGGCTGGCGCCGGCCGCGCACGGTGCCAACCGCACGGGCCGCATGTTCACGGGAGACCGCTCGGGCGACTGGCTGTTCGCCGCCCTCTACCGGGCCGGGTTCGCCTCGCAGCCCACCAGCACGTCGAGCGACGACGGCCTCGAGCTGACCGGCACCTACATCACGGCCACGGTGCATTGCGCCCCGCCGGCCAACAAGCCCACCCCGGCCGAGCGCGACAACTGCGCGCCCTACCTGGCCCGAGAGCTCTCACTCCTGGGGGAGGCCACCGTCGTCGCGGCGCTGGGCCAGTTCGCCTGGCAGGCCGTCAGCACGCACTACGGGCTCCGCCCGCGCCCGACCTTCGGCCACCTCGCCGAGAGCCCGCTCCCCGACGGGCGGACCCTCCTCGGCTCCTACCACCCGAGCCAGCAGAACACGTTCACCGGCAAGCTCACGGTGCCGATGTTCGACGCCGTCTTCACCCGGGCCCGGGCCTTGATGGCGGCCGCTCAGGACACGAGGTCGTAGAGCAGCCGGAAGAATCGGATGCGCGCCGGGTCCGGCGCAATGCCGTAGCTCTCGTAGAACAGCGGCTCGAGCTCCTCGCCGAAGTTCCAGCCGACGCTCCAGGCCCCGACGGCGATGTCCCACCAGCGGTCGGCCGCGCCCAGCTCGCCCAGGTCGACGAAGCCGGTCACCCGGCCGTCCTGCAGCAACACGTTGGGCGCGCAGAAGTCGCCGTGGCACACGACCAGGTCCTCGGTGTCCGGGGCGAGCGCCTCCAGCTCGCCCAGCGCCCCGGCCGGGGTCAGGTGCGCGTGCTCCGCGTGGAAGCCGCCGGCGTCGATGTCCGGGCGGCGGACGCGGTCCTCCACATGGGCCAGCGCTCGCGCCAGGTCGAAGCGGAAGGGGCACCATTCCTCGCCGACGGCCTCGTGGAACCGCCGCAGCCCGCGGCCGAGGGCTCGCACGAGCCCGGGGAGGTCGTCCCGCCAGAGCGCAGCGGTGGCGTCCTGTCCCGGCAGCGCCTCCGTGAGGAGGATGGTGACATCGCCTGGTTCGGCCAGCGCCACGACGACCGGGACCGGCAGATAGGGAGCGGCCCAGACCATGCGCTCCGACGCGGCGCGCAAGGTGGGGTAACGGTCGCGGCCGCGGGCGACCTTGGCGAAGCGGACGGCGCCGTCGGGACCGGTGAGGCGCCAGGTGGTCAGGTGGGGGACGAGGCGGTAGGCGAGCGTCGGCGCCCACCCGGGGGCGACGTCGTCGAGCTCGGGCGGTGGCGCCGGCGGGTCGGGCGGGGATGGCACGGGCCCGAGGGTAGAGGGCGGGGGGCGCGGCCGGCAGCAGCTACCGTCTCGGCGACACCGCAGGGGAGGGATGGAGTGCGCGAGCCGAACGACGTGACACCGTGCGATGCGGCGGAGGTCGCCCGCTGGGACGAGACGGCCGACGTGATCGTCGTCGGCTTCGGCGCGGCCGGGTCGGCGGCGGCGTTCACCGCCGCGGCAGCCGGGGCCCGCGTCCTGGTGACCGAGCGCGCCGGCGGACCCGGAGGAGCGGCCGCGCTGGCCGAAGGGATCGTGTATCTGGGCGGCGGGACGCCCATTCAGACGGCTTGCGGGTTCGAGGACTCGCTCGACGACATGTACCGCTACATGATGGCGGCCTGCGGTCCCGACCCCAACGAGGTCAAGATCGCCCGCTACTGCGAGGAGAGCCTGGGCCACTTCGACTGGTTGGTCGACCGGGGCGTTCCCTTCGACCCGACGTTCTGCGCCGACACCTCCATGGCGCCCGACGGCACCGAGGGCCTGGTCTATTCCGGTGGCGAGGACGCCTACCCGTTCAACGCAATCGCCCGGCCGGCGCCGCGTGGGCACTTGGCCAAGACGAAACGCTCGACGGGCTGGCTGCTCATGCAGCACTTGGCGGCGGCCGCCACCGGTTCCGGCGCTGCCGTCTCGACCGATACCAGGGTCGACCGCCTGGTGTGCGACGACGGTCGGGTCGTGGGCGTGCAGGCGCAACGCTTCGGCGAGACGGTGACGCTGCGGGCTAGTCGCGGGGTCGTGCTCACCGCGGGCGGCTTCATTTTCAACGACGACATGTTGCGCCAGCACTGCCCCCCACTGGTCCGGGGCACCTTCAAGGTGGGGACCGAGGGCGACGACGGGCGGGGCATCCGCATGGCGCAAGCCATCGGCGCGTCCGTGCGCAACATGTACGCCGGCGAGGTGTCGTTGCCGATCACGCCGCCCCGGACCCTGATCAACGGCATCCTCGTCAACGGCAAGGGCCAGCGCTTCATCAACGAGGACACCTACATGGGGCGGGTGGGCCAGGCCGGCCTCTACGAGCAGGACGGCGAGATCTACCTGATTGTGGACGAAGCGGCCTACGAGGTGAACTGGATGGGCCTGGCCGCCACCTGGGTCTGCGAGACCGCGGCGCAACTCGAATCAGAGATCGGCCTCCCGGCCGGTTCGCTCCAGAGCACGGTCGAGCTGTACAACCGCCACGCGGCGAGCGGGGATGACCCGCTGTTCCACAAGGACCCGTCCTGGGTGCGTCCCCTGGTGCCGCCGATCGGCGCCGTCGACCTTCGCATCGGCCCGGCGCCGTACGCGCCGTTCACGCTGGGCGGACTGGAGACAACGGTGGCGGGCGAGGTGTGCGATCTGACCGGTTCGCCCATCGGGGGCCTGTTCGCCGCCGGGCGCACGACGTCGGGGGTCTGCTCGTTCGGCTACGCCAGCGGGCTCTCCATCGGGGATAGCACGCTCTTCGGCCGCTTTGCCGGGCAGAGTGCCGCCGCGGCGCCACCGTCGGCCTGAGGAGCGGCCCCCTCGGCGTTTCGTGCGCGCTCAGTGTGTGATGACGGGGTGCCCGAGAACATCGGCCAACTCCGCCAGCGCGTCGTCCGCGTCGGTGACTTTGATGGTGTGCATGCCGAGCAGTCGGGCCGGCTTGAGATTGACCCCGAGGTCGTCGAGGAAAACCGACTCCTCCGGCTCGACGCCGAGCGCGGCGCAGGCGAGCTCGTAGAAGTGCGGGTCGGGCTTGCGGACGCCGAGCACGCGTGATTCGAGGACCGCATCGAACAACGCGTACACCTCGGCCACCGTCTCGGAGACGACGCGTTCGGACGATGCGAAATTGTTGGTGAGGCAGGCCGTCTTGTAGGACTTCCCCAAGGAGTCGACGGCGGCGACCATCTGCGGGCGGATGTCGCCGGCGAGCCGCTCGAGTACCAGCCGCCCGTCCAGGTCGTGGCCGAGGGCCCGGGCCTCGGCCGCCCAGGCGGCGGCGAAGGTGTCGATGTCGATCTCGCTCCGTTCTAGGCGGGCCCAGGCGTTGTCGTGGGGATTGGTGGCATTGACGCGGCGGATGAACCCCGGTGGCAGGCCGCGCTCGGTCTCCAAATGGGCAAACGCCTCAAACGGGCTGGTGGAAATGACACCGCCGAAGTCGAACATCACCGCTCGTATCGCCACGCACGCTCCCTCGAGGTCGGGCCCATTATGGGGCGGGTCCATGGAGGTGGGAGGACCGCCAGGACATGCAACGTCCACAGATGGGTATGGCTGGAGTGAAGGAGACCGAGAGGAGGGGGTCATGGATCTCGACCTGCTTGACCTGTACGGACGGGCCAGCGACTGGACGTCGACCAAGGTGGTGGGGGCAGCGTCGCAGCTGGACGGCCCGACGACCTGCGACGGATGGGACGTGCGGACGCTGCTGAACCACATGCTCCAGACCCAGCGGTACTTCGTGGGGGCAGCGCGGGGCGAGCCCGGCGTCATCGACAAGACCGGCCCGGCACTCGCCATCGCCTTCAGCGACCAGCTCCTGCACGGCTGGGATCTCGCCCTGTCCACCGGACGGGAGTCGACCATGCCCGACGGCCTGCCTGATGCTGCCTACTCCCTGATCCACGGGCGCTTCACCGAGGAGCAACGGAAGGGCGTCTTCAAGCCGGAGATCCTGGTCGGGCCGGACGCATCCGCCCAGGACAGGCTCCTCGCCTACACGGGGCGCGATCCGTCCCCGCCGGCGTAATCCGGCGTCACGCGCGTCCGGCGGTTCACTGCCGCAGCGCGGCGTACTCGATGATGCGGGTCATGACGGCGTCGTCCGCCTTGTACACCGTGCCGCAGTCGAACGGCGGCTGCGGGTCGTACTCAATCATCAGCTGGGCCGCCTGGGCTGCTGTGCGGTCGGCCAGCAGCTCCACCAGCCGGAGCGCCATGTCGATGCCGCTCGAGACGCCGGCCGACGTGATGATCCTCTCCTCCAGGTGCTCGACCACCCGTGTCGGCGTGGGCTCGGCGCCGTGGGCGGCCAGCTCGGGGTAGCAGGACCAGTGTGTGGTGGCCGTGAGCCCCCGCAACAGCCCGGCCGCGCCGAGGACCACCGAACCGGTGCAGACCGAGGTGGTGAAGCGGCTCCCGGCGTGGGCCTGGCGCACCCAGTCGAGGACGCGCGCATCGTGTTCCAAGGGCCTCGTGCCCACTCCGCCCGGGAAGACGACCACGTCGGGCGTCGCCACCTCCTCGAAGGTGGCGTCGACGCTGAGCCCGATCATGCCGTTCTCGCTGCGCACCTCGCCGCGGTCGTGGCCGACGAAGACGATGTCGAAGGTCGGAATCCGCTGCAGGACCTCGTAGGGGCCCACCGCATCGAGCGCGGTGTACTTCGGGAAGAGCGGGATGGCGATCTGCAGGCGGTCGGTCATGCGGACGTCCTTTCGTGAGGTGCGGCACGGAAGCGCCGCCGGTAGGCATCGGGTGGCACGCCGAGGTGCTTCTGGAACACACGGCGCAGTGACTCGGCGCTGCCGAGACCGCAGCGCGCCGCGACCACGTCGAGCGTGTCGGTCGTCTCCTCGAGCTCGCGGCGGGCGGCCTCGAGCCGGGTCCGTTCGACGAAGCGGCTCGGGGTCTCGCCCACCTCGGCGGTGAAGACCCGCGTGAAGTGCCGGACGCTCATGGCCGCGGCGGCGGCGAGGGCGGGCAGCCGGTGGTCGCCACCGGGGGCGGCCTCGACGAGGGACTGCACGGCCCGGATGGTCGAGCGCTCGGCGCGGGGGACCCACACCGGCGACGCGAACTGGGTTTGCCCGCCGGGTCGGTGGAGGAACATCACGAGCCAGCGGGCGACGGTCTGGGCGACGTCGACACCGAGATCCTCCTGGACCAGCGCCAGCGAGAGATCAATGCCGGCCGTCACCCCGGCACTCGACCAGTACTTGCCGTCGCGGATGTAGATCGGATCGGCGTCGACGGTGACGGCAGGGTACGCCTCGGCCAGCTGGCGGGCGCGGGCCCAGTGGGTGGTGACGCGCCGCCCGTCGAACAGCCCGGCGGCGGCACCGAGGAAGGCGCCCGAGCAGACGGTGGCGACGCGCCGGCAGCGCGGGGCTGTCTGGCGGATGAAGTCGAGGACCGCCTCGTCCCGCGCGGCCGCCTCAGCGCCGGGCCCGCCGGAGAGCACCAGGGTGTCGATGCGCTCCGCTGTCGTCGGGAGGGCCACCGTGCCCAAGACGAGCCCGCTCTCGGCCCGGACGGTGGCACCGCCCGGCGAGGCCAGGGTCACCCGGTAGGAGCCGGCCCGCTCGAGGGCGGCCGCCGCCCGGCCGGCGCCGGAGAAGACCTCGTGCGGGCCCACGGCGTCGAGCGGCTGCAGGCCCTCGAAAGCGATGATCACGATGTGGCGTTCCTGCACGGGTCCCACTCTGCGGGCCGGCGGGGTTGGCGTCAATGACGTGGTTCCCACAGATTCGGCCATGGACCGGGCCGGGTCCGGCCGCCGGAACGGCATGGGAGGGATCGGGCGGCGAGCCAGAAATCAGGGTGCGCGAGAGATCAGGCGGTACGGGCCCGATGGGTGCCGCGGGCGCGCACCCAGGCCAGGAGGTCGCCCTCGGCGCCGCGGCGGACGGTCCCGGTGAAGATGTCCTCGCGGCCGGTCGAGACCTCCCGCGCCACCTCGGCGTAGAGCTGGTCGCCGAGCGCGGCCGGTTGGAGGTACTCGACGAGGACCGACGAGATGATCCCTGAGCTCTCGTCGTCGTTGGCCGCCGCGGCCACCGCAGCGCCCGCCACCGCGTAGAAGACGGCGCCGTGCACCGTGCTGTGCGGGTTGGCGTGCCGCTCGTCGGTGTCCAGGACGGCCACGGTGTGACCGGCGCCGCGACGCTCCACGCTGATGCCGAGCAACGCGGCGAATGCGTCAGCCCCAGGACCGCTCATGGGCGCACCTCAGGCGCTGGGGGCGGCGGCCGGGAGACGGCCCGGCATGGGCACCGCCGTGGCCGGCCACCGCTTGCGGCTGACGCGGCTGAGCTTGTTGAGCAGCGTGACGGCTCCGGGGTCGTCCTCAATGGGCCGGGTCTCGATCACGCCGGCCGCCTCCATGTCGTCGAAGAGCTGCTCGCCCTGTTCGGTCCGCAGCAGGGTGAGCGTCCAGTCGCCGAAGGCCCCGATGCCGCCGGTGGAGATGTCGGCGTGCTCCGCCGCGAAGTCCGGGCAGCTCTTGCAGCCTTCCCTCGTCCAGGCGTGGGCTTCCTTCAGCGGGACCTCGTGGTAGCTGCCGTCGCGCATCCAGACCTGGAAGACACCCTTGATGTTCATTTTGACGATGTCGGCCCGGGCCAGCCCGTACTTCTCCTCGAAGAGCTCGCTGAAGATGGCGTCGTCGAACGTCTTGGAGCAGAGCAGCCCGACGGTGAGCACGAAGCGCCGCGCCACCTTGCCGGCCTTGCGGGCCTGCATGATCGGAGGGGCGGAGGCCTGGCAGCCCATGCCCACGAGCGCGATCCGCTCGGCCCCACCCTCGATCGCCTCGGCGTAGGCCAGCGGGTTGGCCGAGTACGTGTACCGGGAGCCGGCGGTGCCCAGGACGTCCTCCTTGGACCGGGCCACCTGGGGCACCGCTTTCCAGGTCGATCCGTCACCTTCGAGTCCCGACACCAGGGCCGCATCGATCACGTCGTGCTCGAAGGCCCAGATCAAGAGGGCGGAGACCAATCCACCGTCCTGCCCAGTGCCCTGCACCGTTGGATCGGTGGCCCGGGCCAGAACGGTGCGCCGCGAAATACCGGCCACCTCGTCATCGGTCCGGGGCCGGCCGAACCGGTGTGTCTCGATTTCGGGCTCCCAGGTGCGGAAGCGGGGACAGGCCCGGGTGCACAGCGTGCAGCCCTTCAGTCCGTGGGTGCAATTGTCGGGCCCTCCGTCCGTGGCTACGTGAAAGGGCCTGTAGACCCCGTCCTGGTCGTTGTAGCCGAGGACGTCGTACGGGCAGACGACCACGCAGGCGGCGCACCCCGTGCACAGTCCGGACGTCACGACCTCGGTGAACAGCTCGGCCCATTGCGGCTTCTCGGGAGGCATTGGTCCACCATATTCGGATGGGGCGCACAGGTCGGATACCTTGCGCCCGTGCCCGAGATTCTCGAAGTCGAGCTGTACCGCTCCAGCGCCGAGCCGGCCCTCGGCCGGCTGATCACCCGGGCCTGGATGGTCGACTCGCGCTATGGCCGGGGCGGCACCACGCCGGCTCGACTCCGATCAGCGCTGGTGGGGCACATGTTCAGTGCCGGCAGGCGCCGGGGAAAGCTCCTTCTGCTCGACACCGATGGGGGGCCGACGCTCGGTGTCCGCTTCGGCATGACGGGCGGCCTGGTGGTGGACGGCCACGAGGCGCTCGACCGGCTGCAGTACGGGCCCGGCGTCTTCAACGACAAGTGGGTGCGGGCCCGTATCACGTTCGAGGACGGCGGCCAGCTGCTGGTGCACGACCCGCGGCGGTTCGGGTCGCTCGAGCTGGCGCCCGACGAGAGCCGTCTGGGCCCCGACGCGCTCACGGTGACGTTGCCCGAGCTGCGCGCTGCGTTGGCCATCGGCCCGGGACGCGAAGGAATGGCGGCGCCGCTCAAGGCGCGCCTCATGGACCAGGAGCGCCTCGCCGGCGTCGGCAACCTCCTGGCGGACGAGATCCTCTGGCGCGCCGCTCTGGCGCCGGGCCGGCGCACGCCGCTGGCCGACGACGAGCTGCGCACGCTGCACAAAGAGCTCCGCACCACCCTGCGCCAGCTCGGCCGGCGCGGAGGGTCACACATGGGCGAGCTGATGGAGCAGCGTGCAGTGGACGGCCGGTGCCCGCTCGACGGGTCCGAGCTGGTCAGGGAAACCGTGGGTGGGCGGACCACGTACTGGTGCCCGGCGCACCAGTCCTGACCGGCCCGCCCTGCACGTCAGCCGAGGCGGCGGCGCACCCACCACACGCAGAAACCGGCCAAACCGGCAGACACGGCGACGAACAGCAGCGTCTCGTAGCTCTGGAAGGTCAAGTCGCGTCCGGCTGTCCTCCCCGGGGACGAGGCTCAGTGCGTCAGCGGCGGCAGGCCCTTGGCGATGAGGTCGACACCGAAGACGAGGAACAGAACGGCCATCACCGCCGCGTTGTGCGCGGTGAGCCAGGTCTTGGCCGAGTCGAGGGAGGCCTTCGCCTTCGCCCCGCCGACGAGCGAGTAGATCACCGGGCCGGCGATGGTGAGGCTGGCGATGACCACGAACACCGCGATGGCGCCGACGGCGTCCGCGGTCGTGAGCCCGGAGACCTGGGCCAGTCCGGCTGCAGCACCCGCGGTCAAAATCAGGTTCTTGGGGTTTACCGCGGCGAGCGCGATGCCCAGCCCCAGGGCCTTGATCGGCGACACGGACTCCACCGACGCCAGCCACTTCGGCATGACGGGCTCCGTCCCCGGCGCCGGACGCTTCCGCCAGTTTCGGCGCGCCAGGGCCAGCATGCCGACGCCCAGGGCGATGGTGCCCCACGACACCGACTCCGACGCCGTGCTGCTCGTCTGCGCCACGTTGCCGTCGTGCGACACGACGTAGACGACCGTGCTGACCGCGGCGAGCGCGACCACCCACCCAACGAGGAAGGCGGGGCCGTTGACCCGGGCCCGCTGCGAGAAGAGCATGAGGATCACGGCGATGATCGGTATCGGGCTGATGGCCACCCCGATGGCGAACGTCAGGACTGCGCTGATCCCCTGCCCCATGTGCCCTCCTCCTCGTGCGGTGTCGCGGAGCAGCCTGTCACGCGGCGGCGTCAGTCCTCGGCGATCTCCTCCAGCACCTTGGCCGCGTGACCGTCGGCCCGCACGTGGTACCAGGCTCGTTGGATCTTGCCGTTCGGGCCGACGAGGAAGGTGGAGCGGATGGTCCCGATGGTCTTCTTGCCGTACATCGTCTTCTCACCCCAGGCGCCGTACTTCTCCATCACCTTCTTGTCCGCGTCGGTGAGGAGGGGGAACTTCAGCTTGTACTTGGTGCGGAACTTGACGTGCTTCTCGGCCTTGTCCGGCGAAATCCCGAGCACCGCCACGCCGGCCTTCTCGAAGGTCTTGAGGTTGTCGTTGAACTGACAGGCCTCCTTCGTGCACCCCGGCGTGTCGTCGGCGGGGTAGAAGTACACGATCACCCGCTGTCCCTTGAAGTCCGAGAGCTTGACCGGTTTGCCGACCTGGTCAGGCAGGGTGAACGCAGGGGCGGTGGCTCCCGCCTCGAGTTTGGCCATCGTCGGGTCTCCTTCAGTCGCGTCGGTCGTCGTTGCCGGACGGCTCACTTTGGCACAGGGTTGCGCCTCTGCACGGCCCTGGGCTGGTACAATGGGTGTGCGACCATCGGCGGGGGCCGGTGAGTCGGGGCTGACTCTCACTCCTCTGGAAGGCGCACAGCCCCGCCGTACAACAGAGAGAGCGGGTCCCATGACCGTTGATGCCCCAGCCGGCGCGCACGCCGGCACCGCCCCGAAGGACAGCAATGTCCCCGGCGACGATACCTACGAAACCGCCAGGACCTTCGAGTCCCTCGGCGTCTCACCCGAGCTGAACAAGGCGCTGGCCGATGAAGGCATCGTCAGCGCCTTTCCTATTCAGGCGCTCACCGTCGCCGACGCCCTGGCCGGGCGCGATGTCTGCGGCAAGGCCAAGACCGGCTCGGGCAAGACGCTCGCCTTCGGCGTGCCGCTCCTGCAGCGAGCCAAGGCGACGCGGGATGCGAACGGGCCCGCGCCGGCCACCCGCCCTGCGAAACCACTGGCGCTCGTCCTCCTCCCGACGCGGGAGCTCGCCGTGCAGGTGCACGACGTGTTGGCCCCGCTGGCCCAGAAGCTCGGGCTGCATGCCGTCGCCGTCTACGGCGGTGCGGACATCGACCGCCAGGTGACCAAGCTCCGCAAGGGTGTGGACCTGATTATCGCTACCCCGGGCCGCCTCATCGACCTCGGTGACCGGGGCGAGCTGGCCGTCGACGAGCTCGAGACGCTGGTACTCGACGAGGCCGACCGCATGGCCGACATGGGCTTCATGCCCCAGGTCGAGTGGGTGCTCCGTCGCTTGGACCAGCCCCACCAGACGCTGCTCTTCTCGGCCACGCTCGACGGTGCCGTCGACCGTCTGGTCAAGCGCTACCTGACGGACCCGGTCTTCCACGAGGTGGCGTCGAACACGCAGACCGTCACCCTGATGGAGCACCGCTTCCTGCAGGTACACCAGATGGACAAGGTCAAGGTGGCCGCGGCCATCTGCCGGAGCCAGGAGAAGTCGCTGCTCTTCTGCCGCACCAAGCGCGGGGCCGACCGTCTCGTGGAGAATCTGGGCAAGGAAGGGATCAAGGCCCAGGCCATTCACGGCGACCTACGCCAGGCCAACCGGGAGCGCGCCCTGGCCGACTTCTCGAACGGCAAGCTCGCCGTCCTCGTGGCCACCGATGTGGCGGCCCGGGGACTGCACATTGAGGGCGTCGACGGGGTCATCCACTTCGATCCGCCCGAAGACCACAAGGCGTACCTGCACCGGTCCGGCCGCACGGCGCGGGCGGGCAAGGCCGGCGTGGTGGTCAGCCTGTCGCTGTGGAACCAGCTGGTCGAAATGGAGGTGATTCAGCGCCGGCTCGGCTTGCGGATCCCCATCGTCGAGATGTTCTCCAACGACCCGCGCCTGGCCGACCTCGCCGCCTGGACCCCCCTCCCCGAGGAGAGCGTCCTCTGAGCGAGGACATAGCGCTCCCGGTCTGGTCACCCGCCGACGGGGTTCGCCGCGTCCTGGTAGTCACCGCGCACCCCGACGATGTCGACTTCGGCGCGGCGGGCACCGTGGCGGCCTTCACCGCGGCCGGCCTCGAAGTGACCTACTGCATCGCCACGAGCGGTGAATCCGGTGGCTCCGACCGCACCATGTCCCGCACCGAAATGGCAGCGCTCCGCCAGGACGAGCAGCGCGCCGCGGCCGCCGTGGTCGGCGTCAGTGACGTGCGGTTCCTCGGGTTCCCCGACGGCATGGTCGAGACGACACTCGAGCTGCGACGTGACATCAGTCGCGTCATCCGTCAGGTCAGGCCCGAGCGGGTGCTCACGCAATCGCCCGAGCGGAACCTCGAGTTCATTTTTGCCAGCCACCCGGACCACCTGGCCACCGGCGAGGCGGCGGTCGATGCGGTTTACCCCGACGCGCGCAACCCCTTCGCCCACCCCGAGCTGCTCGATGTCGAGCGCCTCGAGCCCTGGACCGTCCCCGAGCTCTGGATCATGGGTCCCGGCGGGCAGCACGCCGGCGTGGCCGTCGACACCACCGCCACGGTGGAACGCAAGGTGGCGGCGCTCCTGTGCCACAAGAGCCAGATGGCGGATCCCGACGGCGTGGCCGAGCGGGTGCGCGACTGGGCTCGTGGCAACGCCGAGCTGGCCGGACTCCCCGAGGGCCGCTCCGCCGAGCTGTTCCGGGTCGTCCGCATTCCCTGATGGACATGGGCACCGGCGATCCCTGGCTACTCGTGCAGCACGTGGCCTTCGAGGGCCCCGGCGCCATCGCCGGAGCGATCGCCGACACCGGCGCCGATCTGACCGTGCTGCGGATGGATCGTGATGACACGCTTCCTTCGCCGGCTGCCATGACCGACGTGGCGGGGCTCATCGTCATGGGCGGGCCCATGAGCGTGCACAGTGACCTCCCCTGGCTGGCCGACGAGCGAGCCTTGCTGCGCGCCGCGGTCGAAGCCGGCCGTCCCGTCCTCGGCGTCTGCCTCGGGGCCCAGCAGCTGGCCGCCGCGCTCGGCGCTTCCGTGTTGGAGGGCCCGGCCCCCGAGTGGGGCGTCGGCGAGGTCCACCTGACCGCGGCAGCCGATCGCGACCCTGTTTTCGGCCCCGCTCCAACCCCTCTGCCTTGCATGCACTGGCACGGGGACACCTTCTCCCTGCCGGAGGGCGCCGTGCGCCTGGCGGGCAACGCCGCCTACGAGAACCAGGCCTTCCGGTTCGGTGAACGCGCCTACGGCCTGCAGTTCCACCTGGAGGTGACCGCCAGCCTGGTGGCGCACTGGGGTCCGCATCTCCCGCCCGGCGTCTTCCTGCGCGAATCCGACGTGGCGCACGTCAGCCGCGCCGGCGACGGCATCGTGCGCCGTTTCGTCGGACTGGCCGGAGACGCGCCGGCCGGCTGAGCGGCCCTCGGGCCGGACGCACGGACGGATGAGCGTGAGCGGACCGAGGGGGGAATCAGAACTATAAGGGGACTAGCGGATAGGCCGTGAATCGGGGCTCCAGCGGTCGCGCCAATCGATGAGCTTGGCCGTGACGAGCAGGGCGACGACCAAGCAGAGCTGAGCATGGCGGTGTCGGGTGCGCCGGTCGGTGTTTCGACGGAG
>DATCEZ010000196.1:0-3884 GCA_036509775.1 Acidimicrobiales bacterium | reverse complement strand
GCAGCCGCAGCGATGCCGAGGCGGTCTTCCTCAACGTCCGCGGGGGACGGCTGTCCCGCGTCGGGGTCTTCGGCGTGGTCAAGAAGTACGCCGGCCGCGTCGGACTGGCCGACAAGGTCAGCCCGCACGTCCTGCGCCACTCCTGCGCCACCCACATGTTGGGGCGCGGGGCCGACGTGCGGGTCGTCCAGGAGCTCCTGGGCCATGCCTCCATCGCCACCACCCAGCGTTACACGAAGGTCTCGGCCGAGCACCTTCGCCGTGCCTACGAGGGTGCCCACCCGCGGGCGGGAACATCGAGGGGGAGGGACCGCGTAGCATGACCCCATGCCGAACGAGGCTCCAACGGCCGAGACCGCCGACGTCGATTTTGCCGAACTCCTGCGCACCGAGCAGGCCGGTTTGCAGGCCCAGCTGACGGAACTGGGGTTCGCCGACCAGGGAAGTGGCCTCAACTACGACTCCAACTTCGCGGACTCCAGCCAGGTCACGGCGGAGCGAGGTGAAGCCGGGCGCCTGGCCACCGAATTGCAAGAGACGCTCGACGAGGTGGTGGCTGCCATCGGACGTCTCGAGGCCGGGACGTACGGTCTGTGCGAGGTCTGCGGGAAGCCCATCGGCGCCGCACGGCTGGAGGCCATGCCCGCCGCTCGTCTCTGCATCGCCGACGCCGCCAAGCACTAGGTGAGCTACTCCGGAGCTCCCTCCTCTGGGGGGCGCCGACCGATGGATCTCCGCACCAAGCGCGCCCTGTGGATCATTGCAGGCGTCGTCGTCTTCATCGCGCTCTACCGGAGCCACCACATCACGGAGGCAGAAGTCATCGTCTTCTGCGTCATTGTGCCGTCGATCATTCTGCACGAGGTGTCACACGGCGTGGTGGCCAACGCGTTCGGCGACGACACCGCCAAGAGGGCCGGGCGCCTGACCCTCAACCCGATCGCGCACGTCGACCCCGTCGGCACCCTGATCGTCCCAGCGCTGCTGTCGCTGGCCGGTGCCGGTGTCTTCGGATGGGCCAAGCCGGTGCCGGTGAACACCGGCAAACTCCACAGTCCGCGCAATCAGGGCGTGCTGGTGTCGTTGGCGGGCCCGGCGACGAACGCGGTGATCGCCGCCATCGCCGCCGTGGTCTTCATTCACGTGATCCGCCCCGGGCTTCCGCCGACCGGTTTCCCGACCGACGCCGAGATCGTCTTCTACATCGGCCTGGTCAACGTCTGGCTCTGCATCTTCAACCTGATCCCGATCCCGCCCCTCGACGGCTCGGTGCTCTTCGAACGGCTGCTGCCGGCGCGTTACTGGCCGACCTATCTGCGTTACCGGCAGTACACGATGCCAATTTTGCTGGGGCTGGTCCTCTTGAACTTCTTCCTCTATCCGCACGGCCCGATCACCTGGCTCTTCGGGCAGCTGTTCAGCTGGTGGGCCAGCGTGCTCGGCGTCCATCTGATCCTGGTGTAGACGCCCCCCTCTGCGGTTGGTTCAGACAGGTCCCGGCGCAAGAATGCCGATCGCCTCGGCCGCACGGGCGTAGGTGGCGGCCGCGATCGCATGGGCGTGGGCCGCACCTTGCGCCAGCACCTCGTCCACATACGACAGGTCCTTCTCGAGTTCGGCGCGCCGCTCCCGGACCGGTCGCAGTAACTCGGACAGCGCCACCGCCACGTCCTTCTTGAGGTCGCCGTAGCGCTCGTAGTCGGCCGCCACGTCCACGGCCGTGCGCCCCGTCGCCGCGGCCAGCAGGTCGAGCAGATTGGACAAGCCCGGCTTGGCCTCGCGGTCGTAGCGCACATCGCCGTCGGTGTCGGTGACCGCCTTGCGCACCTTCTTGGTGATCTCCTCCTCGGTATCGAGGAGACGGATGGTGCCGAGGGGCGAGTCGGCCGACTTGGACATCTTGCGCTCGGGGTGCTGCAGGTCCATCACGCGGGCGCCCGCCCGCGGTATCGCCGCCTCCGGAACGACGAAGGTGTCGCCGTAGCGGTTGTTGAAGCGGATGGCGACATCGCGCGTCAGCTCCAGGTGCTGGCGCTGGTCGTCACCCACCGGGACTTCGGCTGCGTCATAGAGGAGGATGTCGGCTGCCATGAGGGCGGGGTACGTGAAAAGCGACACCCGGGCCGTCTCCTGGTCCTTCCCCTTGTCCTTGAACTGCGTCATCCGGCGTAGCTCGCCCATGGTCGTCGTGCTCTCCATGAGCCAGGTGAGCATGGCGTGCTCGGGCACGTGGCTCTGCACAAAGATCGTGCACCGCTCCGGATCGAGCCCGACGGCGAGCAGGTTGAGGGCGGCGTCGAGCGTGTTGGCCCGCAGGTCCGCCGGGTCGATCGGCGTGGTCAGGGCGTGCAGGTCGACCACGAAGAAGAGGGCCTCGGTTCCCTCTGGCACCGCCACCCACTGCCGGAGCGCCCCGAGGTAGTTCCCCAAGGTGAAATTGCCTGATGGCGCAATGCCCGAGACGATCCGGTTCATGGGGCGCCATGGTAGGGCGCCCCGGCGGGCGCTTTGGCAGCTGACCAGGGGTGCTCCGAGGGCCTCGGCTGGTTCGATAACGTCGGCGAGTGGCCTACACGGTCTCCACCCCAAGTTTCGAGGGTCCTCTCGACCTGTTGCTGCACCTCGTCTCGTCGCACGAGGTCGACATCCTCGACATTCCGCTCCTGCCGGTCATCGACGGCTTCGTGAGCGCGCTGACGGCGCAGCGCGAGCAGATCGACTTCAACCAGCTCTCCGAGTTCCTCCTCCTGGCCGCCATTTTGATTGAGCTCAAATCCCAGAAACTGCTGCCGGGTCGCGAGACCTCCGACGAGGACGAGGACCTGGTGGGCTGGGAGGAGCGGGATCTCCTCCTGGCCCGCTTGCTCGAGTGCCGCGCCTACGCCGCGGCGGCCGACGTCTTCGTCGCCCTGGCCGAGCAGGCGTCGCGCTCCATCCCACGCGAGGTGGGGCTCGGCGACGACTTCGTGGTGCATGCCCCCGACCTCCTGGCCGGGATCACGCCGGACGACCTGGCCCAGGCCTACCTGCGGGGGTCGGCCGAGCGCCCGGTGCCCCGCGTCGACCTGTCCCATGTCACCGTGGACACCCTCTCGGTCTCCGAGGCCGTGTCTGACCTCATCGCCGTGCCCGACACCGACCGCGCCACCTCCTTCCGCTCGCTGGTCGAAGGGTGCCGCACGCGCATTGAAGTCATCGTCCGCTTCCTGGCCCTGCTCGAGCTGTGCAAGATGGGCCGGGTGACCCTGGGCCAGGGCGCGACGTTCGGCGACCTGGCCATCTCGTGGGTGGCGGACGACGATTTGGCCGCCGTCACCAGTGGCCGTGGCCTGGCCGAGCTCGACGGCTACGCGATCGACGACTACGAAGGATGAGGCCAGGAGCGATGAGGTACGAGGGATGAGGGTTTGAATCAGATGGAGAACGCAGAGCTGGGCCGCACCATTGAGGCCATCCTGCTGGTGGCGGTGGAGCCCATCGCCCCCCAATTGCTGGCCGAATTGGTGGAAGTGCCGGTGGAGCAGGTGGACGAGGTCCTGACGGAGCTGGCGCAGTCCTACGAGCGCGAGCAGCGCGGCTTCGTGCTCGCCCGCATCGCCGGCGGCGCCCGGCTGCAGACGCATCCCGAGATGGCGCCCTACGTCGAGCGCTTCGCCAACCGCGAGGTGTCGCACCGGCTGTCGACCGCCGCCCTCGAGACGCTGGCCATCGTCGCCTACCGCCAGCCGGTCTCGCGCGGGCAGATCTCGTCGTTGCGCGGCGTGAATGTCGACGGCGTGAGCCGCCTGCTCGAACAGCGGGGCTACATAGAGGTGGTGGGCCACGCCGAGGGTCCGGGCCAGCCCGCCCTCTTCGGCACCACCGATCTCTTCTTAGAGCGGCTC
>DATCEZ010000195.1:0-5600 GCA_036509775.1 Acidimicrobiales bacterium | reverse complement strand
CATAGTGACGCGCCGGCTGGAGCGCACCTTGCCCTCGGTATCGATGATCGTCACTTCGACGTCGTTGCCCCAGCCAAAGAAGTAGGACACCGCGTAGAGCTCGCCCGTCAGCGGGTCCCGCTTCGGGTGCGCGGTGTAGCCACCCTCCAACGTGCCGCCGAAATCGCAGGGGCCGATCGTCTCGAGCTCGTCGGTCAGCTCGTACGGGCGTGCTCCCGCCTCGACGATGGCGAAGGTGCGGCCGGCGTGGCCGATCACATTCGTGTTTGCCGAGAAGTCCATGCCGGCGTGCACGGCCCCGGGACGAGGCTCCTCGCCGAGCGCCTGGGCCACGGCGGCGGAGCGCACCCAGCGGTTGCGGTACCACTCGGCCCGGCCGTCCCGCAGCCGGATTCCGTGCACCATGCCGTCGCCGGTGAACCAGTGGTAGCCCGAGGGCTCTGGGGGCGAGACGGGGTTGGGCCCGTTGCGGAGATAGCGGCCACGGAGGCCCTCAGGCACCTGCCCGGTCACCGGGAGATCGGCGGCCGTCACCTCTTCGAGAACCGGGGCAAAGTTGCCTTCCAGGTACGGATTGACGGTCACGGTCACGATTGCCACCCTCCATCGGGCCAGAACAGCGGTTCCAACCGGTTCCACGCTACGCACGATCCGGGGCGTGAACAACCGTTGACGGACCCATGGGCCGGGACGCAAACCCCCTCCCCTGGCCACAGCGCGCTAAGGTTCCCGTCCGAGGGCACCACCATCACAAGTTTGGAAATCCCTCTAGCTCGAGAGAGCTACCGGCCATGGCCCAGCGACACGGGTCAAATCTGGCCAGGAGAGGAGTGGATTTTCAATGGCAACTGGTTCCGTGAAGTGGTTTAACGGTGAGAAGGGCTTCGGCTTCATCACTCAGGACGGTGGGGGCCCCGACGTCTTCGTGCACTTCAGCGCGATCAGCGGTACGGGCTACCGCAATCTCGAAGAAGGACAGAAGGTCGAGTTCGAGACCAACCAAGGTCCGAAGGGCCTTCAGGCCGCGAATGTGCGCGCCATCGGCTAAGGCCGAGTGCACCAGCATCACGACAGAACCCCGTCTCATTGCGAGGCGGGGTTCTGTCAATTCCGGGCGCTGTGCAGGGGGCGTTGGGTAGAGCCGGCGTTGGGTAGAGCCGGCGTTGTGCAGGCGGCGCTTACCAGTAGGGCCGACTCTGCTGCGTGGTGACAGCGAGGACGGCCTCCGCGTATTCCTTGCGGCAGACGACGAGGTCGGGCAGCCATGCATCGGGGTCGCCATAGCGGAGGGGCTCACCGTCGAGCCGGCTCGCGTGCAGGCCGCTGGCCGTCGCCACGGCAACAGGCGCGCACGAGTCCCACTCGTACTGGCCACCCGCATGGACGTAGACCTCCGCCTCACCGAGGATGACGGCGGCGATCTTGGCGCCGGCCGATCCCATGGGAACCATCACGCCCCCGATGGCCTCGGTCACCTCGTAGGCCACGTCGGGCGGGCGGCTCCGCGAGACGACGACGCGTGGCGCTTCGCCCGGACGCGGCGGGGGTAGCACCGGAGGGTCCGCGGTGCCGAGCACGAGATCGAGGGCCGGCAGGGCCACTGCACCGACCACAGCCACACCACCCACCGCCATCGCCACGTGCACCGCCCAGTCGCTGCGTCCGATCTGGCGGAACTCCCGGGTGCCGTCCAGCGGATCGATGATCCAGAGGCGGCCGGTCCCCGCCACGTGTTCGAGCCCCTCCTCTGACCGCACGTCGTCCTCGGGGTAGAGCCGGTTGATCTCGGCCACGAGCAGCTGGTGGGCCATGCGGTCACCTGCCGCACCGAGATCAGCCAACGACGGTGGGTCAGCCCGCAGCTCCAGCAGGGCTCGACCAGCCATATCGGCCAGCTTGACCGCGTCGCGATGCTCGGCGGCGAGGTCCTCGGACATCCCCCCTGTCTAGACCAAGCGGCGGTCGGTGGCCCATCTGGTCAACTCGTGGCGAGTCGACAGCTGCAGCTTGCGCAGGACGGAAGAGACATGTGATTCGACCGTCTTGGCCGAGATGCCGAGGTCCCGGGCCACCTCTTTGTAGGTGTACCCGCGGGCGATCAGGCGCAGGACCTCGCGTTCGCGGGGCGACAGCTGGTCGAGCTCGGGGTCGAGGCCCGGCGCCGGTGCACCGCCCTGGGCGAAAGCGTCGAGCACGAAGCCGGCCAGCCGGGGCGAGAAGACCGCATCTCCGGCGGCGACCCGGTAGACGGCCTGCAGCAACTCCGGTCCCGAGATCGTCTTGGTGATGTACCCCCGGGCGCCGGCCCGGATGACGTCGATCACATCCTCGGGGGCATCGGAAACCGACAGGGCGAGGAATTGCACCTCCGGGTGGTGGGGCAGCACGCCGCGCAGGACGGCGTGCCCGCCACCTCCGGGGAGGTGCACATCGAGCAGGACCACATCGGGCAGGCGCTCGCTGATGAGCTCCACCGCTGCCGCCGCCTCGTCGGCCTCCCCCACCACTTCGACCGCATCCCCCAGCTCGGCTCGGACGCCAGCCCGGAACACGGCATGGTCCTCGACCAGGAAGATGCGGGGCCGCCCGCCGGACGCTGGTGGGGGTGCCGGCGCGGAGGCCCTGTCGATCACTTGACCCGCTCCCGGCGTGGCATGCAGAGCTGCACCTCGGCCCCTTCCCCCGCAGTGGAACGTACGACGGCCGTGCCGCCGAAGCGCGCCACTCGGGCCCGGATGGACTGGGCGATGCCCTGGCGGTCGTCCGGGACGGCATCGGGGTCGAAACCACGTCCGCGGTCACGCACGTAGACCATGACCGTGTCCGCCTCGACCTCCGCATAGACCGACACCTGGTCCGCCCCCGACCACTTGGCCGCGTTGACCGTCGCTTCGCGGGCCGCGTCGAGTACGGCACGCAGGGCCTCGTCGAGTGGGCAGTCCCCTACCATCACCACCTGCACGGCAATACCGTGATCAGCCTCCACCTGGCGCTGCAAGAACCCGACCCCCTCGGCCAGCATGGTGGCGTCCTCCCCGATGGCGCCCGGAGGGCGACCCTCGAACAGCCAGGCCCGCAGCTCACGCTCCTGGGCCCGGGCCAGCTGCACCACGTGCTGCGGGTCATCGGACGAGCGCTGAATGAGGGCCAGCGTCTGGAGCACCGAGTCATGGACGTGGGCTGCCATCTGCGCCCGCTCTTCGGCCAGCGCACGCGCCTGACGCTCCGCGATGAGATCGCGCACCAGGGTCAGCCACCAGGGGCCGAAGATGACGACGGCCGCGGCAATGACGAGCAAGGCGCCACCGACGGGCCGCAGCGCGGCGACAGTAGTGTGACCCTCGACCAGGACGGCGATCCCGGCCGCCCCGACGAGCACACCCAGGCCCACCCGGGCGATCAGCCAGCGGCGGCCCTTCCCGTGCCGGTCGGTGCCCAGCAACGGCATGACGTCTTCGTCGATGAACGCCTTCTCGGACTCGCCGGCGTTGCGCCAGATGAGGACGATGACGCCAATGGCCAGGAAGGTCGGCCAGCCGAGGAAGCCGATGAATGAGACGTGCAGGGCGCTGGTGATGAACTGCACCGCGATCAGCAGCGGAATCAGGATGGCGGCGATCGTCCGGATGCCGCGGCGATCGGTGATGGCGCGGGAGTAGATGTTGCCGCTCTCCCCCTCCATCGGGATCAGCAGCCACGCCATGGCGTACACCAAGACCATCACGCCACTGGCGATGGCCAGCAGGACGAAGCCGATGCGGACCCACATGGCGTCGATCCCGGTCTCTCGCGAAATGGCCCCGCAGACTCCGCCGAGGACGCGATTGTCCGGGCTCCGGCGCAGACTCCGCAGCTTGCCCCCGACGTGGTTGTGGCGGTGCTCGCGCTGCTGGCGCCAGTGCTCCCGCCGGTCAGACCAGTGTCCGTGCCGATCATGTGCAGACCAGTAGGCCCGCCCTTGGCTCCACCTGTTCCAGGGCGGGGCGGGGGGACTTTCGGGCGCTGGTGCGGGCGCGGGCGCGGTCGACGGAGCCTCAATCGGGCGGCCACCGTCGGTGAGCGGACGCGTACCGGGATCGGGTGCCTCTGCGATACCTCGATGATCGCGCCGCGGCGACCCTGAGGGCCATCAGGGACTTCCCTGAGAACTCAGGGCTGCGCTCAGGGTCCGACCAGGGAATTGCCGGATTCCCGCAGGCGGGGGCGGCCGTCAGGCTGGATCCCATGGATACCGCACCAGAAGAGACGCCAGGCAGCTCAGGATCCTCGGAAGCCACGACGGCCACCGACCAACTAGGACCACGCCCGTCCACTCCGGCTGGGCCGGCCGGGCAGGGTGGCGACCAACGACTCCACCGAGGCGGCCAGAGCCGCATGCTGGCGGGCGTCGCCGCCGGCCTGGCCGACTACTTCGACGTCGATCCCACCATCGTGCGTGTCGGGTTCGTCGCCCTCGCCTTCCTGGGAGGTCTCGCCGTCCCGCTGTACGCCGCCGGCTGGCTGCTCATCCCCGACGAGGACACCGACGTCTCGGTCGCCGAGGAGCTCCTCGCCCGCGAGCGGGCCCACGGCGCCTTCTGAGCGCAGCAACGACTGCCCAGGCCGAACCGACTGAACCGACTCACGAATCGCCACCTGACCATCCGACCGACCGACCCCAGACCAAGAACGAAGGAGCAGACACGATGCGCTACCGGTGGGATCCCGCCTACCCGATGGGCCGCAGGGACACGCAGGCCTACGACGCCTCCATGCGGGCCTCGGACGACGAGCGCAACGCGGTGGCCGACAAGCTCTCGCGCCACTACGCCGAGGGCCGGCTCGACGAGATCGAGTTCAAGAACCGACTCGATACCGCCATGTCCGCCACCACGCGGGGCGACTTGAACGGTCTCTTCGACGACCTGCCCAGCCTGCCCAGCGAGCCAGTGCCTCCGCCGCCGCGGCACCGTCGCATCCTCCCGTGGGTTCTGGTCGTGGTCCTGGTTGCCATCGCCGTCGGTGCGACCATGCCCTTCTACCCGCTGTACCACGTGCCGTGGTTCCTCTTCGCCGTCATCGCCTTCTTTGTGTGGCGGCGGGCCGGGGGGCACCACCACGCGCACCATCGCCACCAGACCCCGGGGCCGAGCTCGGTCATGGACCACTGAGCCGACGTGACGATGCACACCGACGCTCGCCATCCCACAGAGATCACCGGACACACTGACATCACCGGACACACTGACATCACCGGACATCCGGCGAGCCGTGAGGACGACCTGGGCCCGCTGCGCTCCCTGGGACTCTTCGCGGGCCTGCCCGATTCCGAGCTGGAGGAGCTCGCGGATCATTGCCACCTCTCCACTGCGCATCCGGGGCAGGTGATTCAGGCCCAGGATGTGCCCGTACGGATGTGGCACGTCATCACGGGTGGTCACGCCATCGTCCAGCGCGACGGAACCCGAATCGGGCTGCTCGGTCGGGGTGACTCCTGGTCGGAGCACTCGCTGCTCAACCAACTGCGGTCGTCGATAGCGGTGGTGGCGCTCTCGCCCCTCACGCTGCTGACGCTGAACCGGCGAGCCTTCTTCGAAGTCCCGGAGCACCACCCGGTCCTG
>DATCEZ010000194.1:0-7319 GCA_036509775.1 Acidimicrobiales bacterium | reverse complement strand
GGCCCGGCCGGCCCCGGTCGCTCATGCTGAGCCACTCGAGGCCGGTGGCCCGCCAGTCGGTGCGGTGCACCGCGGCGAGGGCGTCGATGCCGCTCCACCACATGCGCTCCTGCTGCTCGGGCGTGGCCTCAATGACCCAGCCGTCCATGGTGTACGGGATGTTGTCCGAGGGAACAAGGCCCTCGACGTGGTCCATGGAGAAGAAGGGCACGCCGAAGTACTGCGGATCCTCCTCGTACCAGCCGAGCGTGGGGAGCGGGACGCCCGAGCCACCGTCGGCCAGGGCGCGCATGGCTCGATACTGGGTGGAGAACTCCGCGTTGAGGAAGAGCAGGTGCTTGGTCGGGGCGACGCGGACGACGAGGCGCTTCTCCTCGCTGCCGGCGGCGCGGGTCCGGCACAGGATGGTCTCGTTGGAGAATCCGTTCGAGCCGGGGGCCTGCACGTCGAAGACCTCGGGCCCGGCGCCGTCGGCCGATTTGGTGGCCAACCAGCGCGAGAGGATGGAGGCCACCTGGTCGGGATCACGCTGGCTGATGTCGGGCACGGAGCGGCACTCTACCGACCACACGCGCCTTTCGTGAGAAGGCACATCGAAAGGGACCCCGCTCCGACGTGGGAACGCTCCGGGTCTGGCGGGTAGCGTCGCACGCCGTGCTGATCGTGATCGACCTCTCCGGTGCCACCGTCTCGCTACGCCAGCCCGACGAGTTCACCCGGTTCTCGGTGGAGGTGGCGGGCGACGGCGACCTGGCCGCGGTGGTGGGGCAGTCGGGTCTGGGCCGCCTCGCCGCCGACGGCGAGCACGTCGTGGTCGATCCGGCGGCCCTCCGGGCGCTGGCGGGGCCCGCGGCGGACGAGACCTGGGACGAGGGCTTCGCCGGCATGTGCGCGTACGCCGCCGGAAAGGGCTGGGTGGAGCCGGACGGCGGCGTCCTGGCCCATATCGAGCCAGTCCAGGAGATGGGCTGAGGCTGCCTGACGGCGCTGCGCGGTACCGCCCGAACTGTCGCCGGCAGGCGAGCCGCCGCTACCCTTTGGGTTACCGACCGGTAGTCCGGCGGTGGGGGTGGACCCCCTGAGATCCCTGGGAGGGACGCATGGCGATTCGGGACTACGACCGCTTGTTCATCGGCGGTGACTGGGTGGCCCCGGAGGGGACCGACACCATCTCGGTGATCTCACCGTCGACCGAGGAGGTCATCGGCCGCGTGCCCGACGGCACCGAGGGCGACATCGACAAGGCCGTGGCGGCCGCCCGGACCGCCTTCGACCACGGGCCCTGGCCCCGCATGACGCCGGCCGAGCGCGCAGAGGTTCTGGCCAAGGTGGCGGCGCAGATCATGGCCGAAATGGACGACATGGCGGCGATGATCACCCAGGAGATGGGCTCGCCCATTTCGTTCGCCGCCCTGGGACAGGTCATGGCGCCGTCGATGATCTTCAGCTACTACGCCGACCTGGCCACCACCTACGCCTTCGACGAGGTGCGCACCGGCATGCTGAACCCGCAGGTGCTGGTGACCAAGGAGCCCGTGGGCGTCGTCGGGGCCATCGCCCCGTGGAACGTGCCGCTGTTCATCGCCGCCGCCAAGCTGGCGCCGTCGCTGGTTGCCGGCTGCAGCGTCGTCTACAAGCCGGCGCCCGAGACGCCTTTCGATGCGTTCCGGCTGGCTGAGATTTTCGCCGACGCCGGGCTGCCCAAGGGCGTGCTGTCCGTCGTGCCGGCCGGCCGCGAGGTCAGCGAGCACCTCGTGAAGCACGCCGGGGTCGACAAGATCTCGTTCACGGGTTCGGGTGTCGGCGGCAAGCGCATCGGCGGGCTCTGCGGCGAGCGGCTGAAGCGCTGCACGCTCGAGCTGGGCGGGAAGTCGGCGGCCATCATTCTCGATGACGCTGACCTGGCCACGACGATCCCGACGCTGCTGCCCAACTCCATCATGAACAACGGGCAGGCCTGCATCGCGCAGACCCGCATTCTGGCGCCACGGTCGCGCTACGCCGAAGTGGTCGACGCGGTGGTCTCGGGCGTCGCCGCCATGAAGGTGGGCGATCCCATGGACCCGGCGACCGAGGTCGGCCCGGTGGTGGCGGAACGGCAACGGAGCCGGATCGAGGGGTATCTCGACAGCGGGCGCGAAGAGGGCGCCACGGTGGCGCTGGGCGGTGGCCGTCCGACCGGGTCTGGGTTCGACAAGGGCTGGTACGTGGAGCCCACAGTGTTCTCCGACGTCGACAACAAAATGAAGATCGCCCAGGAGGAGATCTTCGGGCCGGTGTTGGTGGTCATCCCCTACGACGGTGACGACAACGCGGTCGAGATCGCCAATGACTCGAACTACGGGCTGTGCGGCTCGGTCTGGACGGGCGACAACGACCGCGGCCTGGGTGTCGCTCGCCAGGTGCGCACCGGCACCTACATGCTGAACGCGCCGGTACCGATCGACTTCGCCACGCCGTTCGGCGGATACAAGGAGTCGGGCCTCGGGCGCGAGTTCGGTCCCGAGGGCCTGGAGGGCTTCCTCGAGGTCAAGTCGATCGCCCTGCCGGCCGGGTACACGCCGGGGGCTTAAGTCCCGGACTATGACAGCGCCGGCGCCGGCGAGGACGGCGGTGTCGACGTGGCAGCCAGGGGGGACACGTAGCCCGACAAGGGCGCTCCCTTCTGCTTGGCGTCGGCGAAGGCCTGGTTGTCGCCTACCTCGACGACGCTGTACCCCGTCTTGTCGCCATCGCCGTTGATGACGTCGGGGGAGGCGTCGTTACCCGTGGCCGCCGTGACGATGGCGACATGGACGGCCGTGACGGCAGAGGTGTCGAGCCCGTAGACGGCGACGTCGCCCGGTTGGGGGGTGTAGCCCGAGCCGACCGGGTGCCAGGTGCCGTGGTCAGTGCCCCAGACATAGAAGCTGGCTGAATTGCCGTTGAGGTAGCCGGGTGCCAGCTGGTAGTCCACCTCGGCCCCGGCCTGCTTCCACACCCAGGCGGCAAAGTCGGCGCACCACTCCTCGTCGCGGTTGTCGTTGCCGCAGTCGTCAACGCCGGCGTACCAGTAGGCGCTGAATTTGTTGCAATAGGTGTCGGAGGGGTCGGTCTGGTAGCCCACCTGCCCCTGGGCGAGGGCGACCATGCGAGCCCGCAGAGGGCTGAGCGGCGGTCCGCGGCGGATGTGCCGCACCACGAGCACGGCCCCACCGATCAGCACGAGCACCAGCACGAACGTGACAAAACGGCGGTGGCCCCGTCGGGTGCGGCGGGGTTGGAGGGGCGGGGCCAACGGTCGGGTCGGGCTCAGGTGGGCAAAGGTAGCCAGCGCAGGCTGCCCGGGGGGCGCGGGCCGGTTCTGCGAGAATGCGGTTCCTGGCCACCCAGAGTGCGGTGCCGCCCGAGCTGACCAAGGAGGGATCGGCCCCATGCAGGACGACGAGAGCGCGGTCTCGCACACTCGTCTGGCCTATCTCCCCGCGCTCGACGGCATGCGGGCCTGTGCCGTCCTGGCCGTGATGATGTTCCACGGTGGGATTCCGCACATGGACGGCGGATTCATGGGGGTCGACGCCTTCTTCGTCCTGTCGGGCTTCCTGATCACCTCGCTGCTCATCGGGGAGTGGCGCCAGGCCCTGACCATCAAGCTCGGCGCCTTCTGGGCCCGCCGCGCCCGCCGCCTGCTGCCCGCGCTCTTGTTGATGCTGCTCTTCGTGGCCTTCTTCGCCTCGGTGATCGTGCCCAAGGGAACGTACGGGGCTCTGCGCCTCGACGCCCTGGCCACCCTGCTCTACGTGAGCAACTGGCACTTCATTCTCGTCAACTCCAACTACTTCAACGAGACGTCGGCCTCCTCGCCCCTGCTGCACACGTGGTCACTGGCGGTGGAGGAGCAGTTCTACGTGATCTGGCCGTTGGTCGTGCTCGGCGTGCTGCGCTTCACGAAGAGCCTGCGGGCGTTGTTCGCCTTGTGCTGCGTGGCGGCGATCGGCTCTGCGGTCTGGATGCACCACGTCTACGAGGGCGGCCTCAACACCAACCGGGCCTATCTCGGCACGGACACGCGCTCGCAGTGCCTCTTCATCGGGTGCGCGCTGGCCGTGGGGCTTGTCCTCGTGTCGCAGCGGCATCACGAGGCGGGTCGCCTCGCCAAGGGCGAGCTGTGGCGACCGGAGAGCTCGACGGGGAGGTTGCTCTGCGGCGTGTTGGGCCTCTTGGGGGCGGCGGGCGCCGTCGCCCTGTGGGTGGTGACGACCTCGACCTCCACGTTCCCGTACTCGGGCGGGTTCTTCCTCATCGGACTGTCAGTGGCCAGCGTCATCCTGGCCGCGGTTGGTGCGCCCCGGAGCCTCGTCCCGCGCATGTTGTCGTGGGCGCCGATCCGCTACGTCGGCCGGATTTCGTACGGGCTCTACATCTGGCACTGGCCCATCTTCATTTGGCTCGACCACTCCCGGACGGGGTTGTACGGCTATGAGCTCTTCGGGCTGCGGGTCCTCGTGACCTTCGCCGTCTCGGTCGTGTCCTTCCACCTCGTCGAGCGGCCGATCCGCATGGGCACTTTCATCAGTCAGTGGCGCGCCTGGCTGGTGGTGCCCGCGGGTGTGGGAGCCGTGCTGGTTGCCGTGATCGCGGCCACGACGGGAACGACGGCGCTCGCCAGCACGGCTCTCCCTGGTGACACCGGCACGACGGGCACACCGACAAACACGACGGCGCCTTCGGCGCCGAGCGTCACCACGAACGGACCACCGGTCAAGGTGCTGCTCGTCGGCGACTCGATCGCCCAAACCCTCGGCGAGGGCCTCGGCGAGACTTCTGTCCAGGACAAGTACGACTACATCCTCTATGACCACGCAATCCTGGGCTGTGGGGTGGCCGACGGACCCGAGGTCCAGGTCATGGGCCAGGTGGACTCCATCGTGCCGGCGTGCGGCGGGCCGCCGGCGCCGAACGACGACCCGAGCGAGGTCACGCCCTGGGCCACCCAGTGGGCCGACGAGATCGCGCTGCTCCACCCGAACGTGGTCGTGGAGGGCGCAGGTCGCTGGGAGTTGGTCGACCGCCTTTACGAGGGAACGTGGACGAACATCCTCCACCCGCAATTGGCCGCCTACATCAAGTCACAGCTCGAGAAGGCGGCCGCGGTGGCGAACGACGCCGGGGTCCCCATGGTGTTCCTCACCGCTCCCTGTACCCAGGAGCCGGAACAGCCCGACGGCGACGCCTGGCCGGAGGACAATCCGGCGCGCCGGGACGCCTACAACCGGATGATCCGCGAGATTGCCGCCGCCCACCCCCGGACCGTCTCCGTGGACGACCTCGACAAGGCGGCATGTCCTGGCGGTCGCTACGCCACCACGGTGCACGGCGTGGTGATCCGGACCGTCAACGACGGCGTGCACTTCACGCCGCAGGGTGGCGTGTTCTTGGCGCCATCGCTCATACCGCCGATCGTGGCGGCCGGGCGGGCCCAGATGGCGGGCGGCACGGCGCCGGCTTCAGCCGGCGGGTGACGCCGGTTCCGGATTCACGTTCTGGGGTGTGGTGCTGCTCGTGCTCCCACTGTTGCCGCTGTTGGCACCGCTCCCACTGTTGCCACCGGGCGATTGAGGGTTGATGTTCTGATTGGTGTTGGCGACGACGCACTGGGCGCGAAGCGAAGGCACGAGGTGGCCCTCGTCGACGGTGGCACCCTCGGAGATCGTCGTCATCAGGGCGTTCCACGAGCCGTCGTCGGAATTGGCGGCGGCGGCCAGCGGGAGCGCATCCCGCAGCTGTTGATCGGCCTGCTTCTGCAGCTGGGCCGCGGCGGCCGGTACTGTCCCGGGCCGCACGGCCCGTAGGTAGTCAGAGACTGAGATTCGGACGTGCACGCATGCCTGTTGGGCCAGATCCCGCCCACCCTGGGTGCTGCAGGCGCTCAGGCCGAGGGCAGCCCCGCCGGCCAGCGCCAGTACCGCCACGACTCGAGCGGCATGGGGGCGCCCGCCGCGCCGCACCTCAGCCCAGCCAGCGTTCGGCGGACTCGAGCAGGAAGCGGCTGACGGCGAGGGCCCGGTCGAAGACGTCGCAGAGGAGCTCCTCGCCACTGAGGACCCGGGCCAGCGACACGGGATGCCGGGCGACGATGCTCAGCCGGCGCTCCGAGCCGTCGGTGGCATTGGCGAAGGAGTCGATGGCCGAGACCTCGAGGGGGAGCTCAATGCCCCCGACGCCGGCCAGGTCGATGGCCAGCCGGAGCAGGTCGGGCCCGCTCGGGAGGGGTGGGAGGGCCCAGGTGAAGGTCAGCGGAAAATGGAACTCGTCGGGCGGTTCCTCGTCCTCGGACAGAAGGACGACGGCGTCCTCGAAGGAGAGGAGGACGCGGGGGTCGACGTCGAGGGCGAGATGCAGGTCGAGTGGCCCGCCACACCCCTCTTCGGGGTGCAGGTCGACCTCCCACACCTGGCGCAAGGAGTAGGTCTCGACGAAGTGCCGCTCGTCGTGCACATGGAAACCGTGGTCGACCGAATGATCCTTCAGATCGGCCACATACCCGGCGACATCTATGGCAGCCACAGCTGAGGAAGCCTAATGGCCGTGGGCGGCGGGACGGCCAGCCGGGCGGGGCATCGGGGCCAGACGGTCGGAGGCGACACCGGCCGATAGGGTTCGTGCTCCGTGGACGACGTACGGCTCCTGGAAGTGCTCGATGACGCGATTCTCGCGGTGCGCGGCGCGCTCGACGTGCTCGAGGACTGGGGACCGAGCGGCGGCAAGCCGGGGCAGTACCGTCTCGACCTGGCCGCCGACGCGGCGGCGCTGCCGGTGCTCCACGGAGCCGGGCTGGCCGTGCTCTCGGAGGAGTCGGGCGTGACCGGCGACGGTCCGTCCGGCCTCCTGGCGGTGATCGATCCGATCGACGGCTCCACGAATGCGCACAGGGGCGTGCCGTTCTACTCCACGAGCATCTGCGTGCTCGACGCGGAAGGACCGCGCGTCGGCGTGGTGACGAATCAGGCCACGGGGCAGCGCTACGCCGCCGTCCGCGGGAGCGGGGCCGAGAAGGATGGGCAAGCCATTGCGCCGTCCGGGTGCGAAGACCTGGGGCGCGCCATAGTGGGGATCTCGGGATTTCCGGGCTTGTACCCGGGTTGGGCGCAGTTCCGGGCTCTGGGCGCGGCCTCACTCGAGTGCTGTGCCGTGGCCGAGGGCGTCCTCGACGCCTACCTGGTGGTCGGACGAAGCACCCTCTACAGCTGGGACTACCTGGCGGGTCTGCTCATCTGTCGCGAAGTGGGCGTGGCCGAAGGCGAGCGCGAGGGTAGGGATCTGATCGTGCGAGACGCGTC
>DATCEZ010000193.1:0-11204 GCA_036509775.1 Acidimicrobiales bacterium | reverse complement strand
CGACGCGTCGTTGAGATTGGTCTGCGCCGTGGACAAGGAGGACTCCGCCGATGTCACCGATGCTTCATCCGAATCGATCGAGCTGGTCGAGGCGCCGGATGCTTCGTCGCTCGCAAGGCGGTCTTGCGCTGCGGTGAGTTGGGCCTGGGCCGCGGTCACCTCATCCGACAGGGCAGTGGTGTTGACAGTGGCCAGCACCTGCCCGGCGGTCACCGTCTGGCCGGCCTTGACGTTCACGCCGGTCACGGTGCCCGAGACGGCGAAGTTCAGACTGGCCTGGCTGGCCGGCTCGAGGGTCCCGGAACTGGCCACCGTCTGCTGAATGGTGCCGGTCGTGGCACTCACGGTGGTCGTCGTCACGGTCAAGCCCGTCGCCGGCGTCGAGCCTGACGTGAGCCACAGTGTCAGACCAACGGCCGCGGCGATCAGGACGACCACCACGCCGACGATGGACCAGCGGTACCGGCGCCAGACCGAAGGTGGCTCCGCAGCCAGGACGTTCTCGTCGTCGAGCGGCAATTCCTCTGTCAGATCCACTGGGTTCTCCGGCGCCTCGACTGCTTCCGTTTTCGCCATGAGGCCAGTTCAGACTGGTGATGTCACAGTCAGCAGAATTCCAGCTGTGAGCCCGCTTGGGGTTCTCTCTAAATCCCACCGAAAGTCCCTGTTCAGAGAGCTACAGGGTCTATCGGGGATTCCAAGAGTGCGCACAGCCGGAGCCGATCGCACTCCATAGCGGGTGCTTCAGGCTGGGAACCAGACAGCGGTCCGATGGAGTGCGACAGCCTCCACCCTCCCCACCCCCGGTCGGGCAGCTGCAGCGGCACCCTCGGGGCGGCGGGGTTCGCACACTCCGGCGCCCCGGGGGAGCGCCGCTCGGTCGAACCAACGCCGCGAGCGCCGGCACGGCATACTGCGCAGCCGTGGGGGAGGGGAGTGTGCGACCAGTCGAGGCAGGGTCAGGCCGGTGAAGCAGATCCGCGTCCACGGACCCCACGACGTCCGCCTCGACGACGTTGCCAGCACGCCCCCGGGCCCGCGGGACGCCCTGGTGCGGATGGCGGCTTGCGGGATCTGCGGCACCGACGTCTCCTTCGTGCATATGGGCGGCATCACCGGCCGGCCGATGCCGCTGGGTCACGAGATGGCCGGTGTGGTCGAGTGGGCCGGCAGCGAGGTGGACGGGGTCACGCCGGGCGACCGGGTCATCGTTCACCCCGCAGACGAGGAGCTGGGCCGGTTAGGGAGCGGTGCCGACGAAGGCGGTCTCACTCCGCTCCTCCTGGTCCGAGAGGCAGCCAAGGGCCGGCGGCTGTTCCCCGTCCCCGGCGACATGAGCCTGCAGGTTGCTGCGTTGACCGAGCCGGCCGCCGTCGGCATGCAGGCGGTGAACCAGGGCGAGGTGGAGCCGGGGGAGCGGGTGGCCGTCGTCGGGTGCGGCCCGATCGGGCTCCTCGCCATCACTACGCTGGCCGACCGGGGCGTTCGCGACGTCGTGGCAATCGACACGAGCACGCGTCGACTTGAGCTGGCAGGGCAATTCGGCGCCGCCCACGTGGTCAACCCTCTCGACGCTGATCTGTGGGACGAGCTCGCGCGCCTGCACGGCACGACGCCGTTCATGTTCGGTCCGACGCCGGCCACCGACGTCTTCATTGAGGCCTCCGGATCGGACCGGATGCTGAACGAGATCATTGAACGAGGCCGCTACGGCGGACGCATGTCGCTCGTCGCCCTGCACTATGCGCCCGTCCCGACGAACTTCGTCCAGATCCTGATGAAGCAGTTCACCATCAGAGGATCGTTCGAGTATCCGGCCCGGTTCGAGGATGCCATTGAACTCCTGGCGCGACGGGACCTGTCGGACCTGATCACCCACACCCTCCCGCTCGAGCAATTCGACGAAGGCATGGCCCTCCTGGAGGGCTCGAAGGACTGTGGGAAGGTCATGATCACCTTCGGAGGTGACGAGTGACCAACCAGCTTCGGTTCGAGTTCGACGGAACCTCGGTCCTGGTGACCGGCGGGACGAGTGGCATCGGGCACGCCATCGCCGCGGCGTTCGCCGGTTCCGGTGCCGATGTGACCATCACCGGCACCCGGCCGGACGCCGGCCACTACGACCGCGACCTGTCCTCCTTTTCCTACCGGCCGATCGAGATGCGCGACCACGGGGCCGTGGAGGCGTTGGCGGCGGAGTTCGACACGGTCGACGTCCTGGTCAACAACGCCGGGGCCAACTTCCCCGACGGCCGCGACGAATGGGACCCCGACGGCTTCGCCGCCGCTCTCGACCTCAACGTGGAAGGTGCCATGCGCCTGACCATGGGCCTGCGGACGGCGCTGGGTGCCAGCGCCATGGCGGGGGGCGCCAGCGTCGTCAACCTCGTGTCCATGACGGCGTTCCGTTCGACCACCATCGTGCCCGGCTACGCCGCAGCGAAGGCGGCCCTCCTCACACTGACCCGCAACCTGGCCGCCCACTGGGCCGGCGACGGCATCCGGGTGAACGCAGTGGCCCCGGGCCTGATCGACACCCCGATGACGGCGCCAATGAAGGCGTTCCCCGAGCTGTTGGCGGGCGAGCTGGCCCGCGCCATCCTGCCCCGCATGGGCACTCCCGCCGAGGTGGCGGCGGCAGTCCTCTTCCTCTCGAGCGAGGCCGCCGCCTTCATTACGGGCAGCACCCTGGCGGTCGACGGCGGGTACCTCGCCCATTGAAGGAGACCTGATGGGCGACGTGATTGCCATTGATGACCTGGCTGCCCCCGTGCTCAACGACGTCCAGCGGATGGCCATCGACTACGGGGAGTCGAAAACCACGGTGCTCACGGTCGACGCCGTGTGCGACGCCGCGCGGAGGCGGACCGGCCTGGGCAACTTCGGTGACGAGGACTTCACGGTGCGCCTCGGGGTGCAGCTCGCCGAGATGGACGCCGACGAGGAGCGCACCGGCATCGGCAGGCTCATGATGTTCGGGGACTGCGTCAGAGCCGCCGCCAACCGCCTCCGCATACACGACCTGCTGACCCGGCATCCCGAGATCCTCGAGATCCCCATTGCGCGGCCGGTCATTGTGGTCGGGCTGCCGCGTTCGGGGACCACCCACCTCGTGAACCTCCTGGCCGCCGACACTCGCTTCCATTCCATGCCCTTGTGGGAGTCCTACGAGCCGGTGCCGAACCCCGACGAGCCCTCCCAGGTGGACGGGGTCGACCCGCGCTGGACCCGTTGCCAGGGGACCTGGGAGTCCATGCAGGCCGCGGCGCCGCTGGTGGCGGCCATGCACCCGATGGAGCCCGACCACGTCCACGAGGAGATTGAGCTCCAGATGCCCGACTTCTCGAGCTACACGCTCGAGTGGGTGGCCCGGGCGCCGCGCTGGCGCGACCACTACCTGAACCACGACCAGACGCGCCACTACGCCTATATGAAGTCGGTGCTCCAGATTCTGCAATGGTTCCACCCCAAGGAGCGCTGGGTCCTCAAGTCGCCGCAGCACCTGGAGCAACTCGGCCCGCTCCTGAGCACCTTTCCCGACGCCACCATCGTCGTGACCCATCGCGACCCGGTGGCCGTGGTCCAATCCACCATCACCATGGCCTGCTACGGCGCGCGGACCGCTTACCGGACGACGCGGCCCGAGTGGTACCGCGACTACTGGACCGAGCGCATCGGCACGTTGCTCGACACCTCGTTGCGCGACCGGCACCTGCTGGCGGAAGATCGCACGGTGGATGTCTTCTTCGACGAGTACATGGCCGACGAGCTCGGGACCCTCGAACGGGTGTACGACTGCGCCGGCATCGCACTCACCCAGCAGCCGCGGGCCGAAGTGGCCGAGTACCAGGGCGCCCACCCCCGGGGGAGGGAGGGGAGGGTCGCCTACGACCTCCGGCGTGACTTCGCCGTCACGCCCGAAGAGATCCGCTCGCGTTTCGGGCCCTACCTCGACCGCTTCCCCGTCCGGATTGAGGTCTGATGAGCATTGAAGAACAGGTGGACCAGCTCATCGACACTCGACCTGGCCGGGAACTGATGCAACCGGTCTACGACGACCCTGCGTACGCGGTCACCGACGGCATCTACCGCTCGGGCGGGTGCACCGCCTCCTACCTCTTGTTGACGGAGAACGGGCGCGTCATCGTCAACACCGGCATGGGGTTCGAGGCGCCGCACCACAAGCGGGTCTTCGACGCCATCCGGCCCGGCCCGACCCACTACATCATCACCACCCAGGCCCACGTGGACCACGTCGGCGGGGTGGACCTCTTCAAGGAGGAGGCCACCGCCTACGTGGCCCAGCAGAACAATCAGCTGTGCCAGGCCGACGACGCCCGGATCCGGATGCTGCGCATGCGTACCGCCGGCATCTGGTTCGACACGCTCGGCACCGATGCCCGCCGTATCGCCGCCGAGAACCCCGGCGTCCCCATGCGCCAGTCCGAACCCGTACCCGACATCACCTTCGACCGGCTCTACGAAATAGACGCCGACGGCCTGCGTCTCGAACTGCATGCAGCCGTGGGGGAGACCATCGACAGTGCGATCGTGTGGCTCCCCGAGCGTCGCACGGCGTTGATCAGCAATCTGCTCGGACCCCTCTTCCCGCACTTCCCGAACCTCAACACCCTGCGGGGGGACCGGTACCGCTTCGTCGAGCCCTACCTCGAAAGCGTGCGCCTCCTGCGCGCGCTGCGGCCCGCCGTGCTCATCACCGGACGACACGAACCTATCGTCGGCGAAGAGCTGATCGACGCCAGCCTGGCCCGGCTGCACGACGCCGTCGACTACGTGCACCAGAAGGCCCTCAACGGATTCAACGCCGGCGTCGACGTCTGGACTCTTATGGAGCAGATTGCGTTGCCGCCCGAACTCCGCGTGGGCCAGGGCTACGGCAAGGTCTCATGGGCCGTGCGCACCCTCTGGGAGAGCTACGTCGGCTGGTTCCATCTGCAGTCGACCACCGAGCTGTACCCCGACAGCACCGCTCGTGCCATGGCTGAGCTGACCGACGCGGCCGGAACGGCCGCCGTCCTGGACCGTGCTCGGGCAGCCCTGGACCGAGGCGAAGCCCCTCTGACGATCCGCCTGGCGGAGGCCGCCGTGGCCGCAGAACCCGATTCGGCCCAGGCCCACGCGATCCTGGCCGCCGCACACCGCTACCTGCTCGAGCACGGCGGCAACATCAGCTTCTGGGAAAACGGATGGCTGCGCGACCAATTCGCGCGTTGGGAGCCCTGAGAGACCATGGACCACTACCACGTCGGCATCGTCGTCACGGATATGGAGGCCGCCAGCGCCAAGCTGAGCAGCCTTCTGGGCATCAGTTGGGGCCCGGTCATGAGCCTCGACGCCGTCGAGTACCGCGACGAAGCCGGCCACGACATCGTCCTGCCCACAACCATGCGGTATTCCACAGGGACACCCTGTCTGGAGCTCATTCTGGAGGTGCCTGGGTCGGTCTGGGCGCGGAACGAGTCCAGCAACCTGCATCACATCGGTTTCTGGAGTGACTCCATGCCCGAACAGAGCGACGCCTTCAGCACGGCCGGATGCCCGTTGCAGCTCTGCGGCCGGGCCGGCGGCGTCACGCCGACGTCGTTCGCGTACCACCGGGACAACGACCTCGGCATCCGCATGGAACTGGTCGACGGGTCGATGCGCGATGTCATGCAGTTCCTCTTCGAGCCCCAACCGTCCGCAGACTGACGAGAGGGGTTCTCCCAGCTCAACCCGCTGAACCCCTTCCGGCCGTTCCTAGGGTACCGCCGATAATGTTCATTATGTTAAGTCCTATCTGAATTCGAGGGACGGCCAACCGCCGGACCGGGCGAACGCCCCTCCTCCGGTTCCGGAGCCCGCAACGACGAAGAAACCGCCGGACATGTCCACCACAGGGCGCAGGACGAACCCGCGGCGCCGTGCGTCGATGCACCGAGCCGGCACGTTTGATCAACAGGACGTGACGGCTGTCCCGCGCCGAAGTTCTCACACCAGGGCCGCTGAGGCGACAGATCCATGGGCCTGCGGACCAGACCCAGCGTTTCGACGGCTCCTGGGTGCCCTGAGGGCCTCGGCCTCTGGCCGGCCGATCGACCGCTCTGGTCGGACGGCACCATCCGCGCCGGCGTGCACGTGGTGGCGTTGCGGGTCCCCGACATGACGACCGCGCCTCCATGAGTCGCCGGCACCAGGCTGCCCAGTCAGACAAATCAAGAAAAGGGATTGATTCGGACGCCTGAATTCGATAAAGTGACCGGCAGTAAGGCCCCTCGGTTAAAGGTTCAAAGTTCAGGCGGACGAGAAGGCGAAATACCAGCTGAGGGTGTTGTTTTAGAGTTCTAAATGAAGTACTGTCCCCGGGATGTCCGGGGACTTTTGCGCGGGCGCTTTTGCGCGTGTTTTGGGGGAGTCCCAGACTCGATGAGTGTGGCCACTCCCCCGCCTGATCCCGAGATTGCCGCCGAACAGGCCGCTCTCGAGCACGCTCTCGAGTCGTTGGGAGCGATGCGTCAACGAGCCGAGAGGCTTCTGGCGGACCTCGTTGCTGCGGGAAATCCAGACCTCGACTACGTGGCAGCTCTCTCCCGCCGGGTGTCGCTCCTGGCCGACAGCCCACGACCCCTGCTCTTCGGGCGCATCGACGAGGAGGACGGCCCGACGTGGCGCATCGGCCGCCGTCACGTCGAGGACGTCCGCTCGGACCCGGTCGTCATCGACTGGCGGGCCCCGGTCGCCGTTCCCTTCTACCGGGCCAGCCCAAAGGACGCACTGGGACTGGCGCGCCGGCGGCAGATCATGGTCGATCGCGGCGCCGTCATGGCTGTGGCCGATGACCTCTTCGGCGACGCGGGCAGCGATGCCGGCACCACCAGGCTCCGCGGCGGGGATGCCCTGCTGGCCGAGCTCGAGCGCGCCCGAACGGGCGAAATGCTCGACATCGTCGCCACCATTCAGGCCGAGCAGGACGAGATCATCCGGGCGCCCCTCGACCAACTTCTAACCGTGCAGGGCGGGCCGGGCACGGGCAAGACAGCGGTCGGGCTCCACCGCGCTGCCTTCCTGCTCTACAACCACCCGTCGCTCAGCCGGGAAGGCGTGTTGGTCCTCGGACCGAGTCGAGCGTTCCTGCGCTACATCGCACAGGTCCTGCCCGCGCTGGGCGAAGAGGCTGTCGTACAGACAACCATCGGAGACATCGCTCCCAAGGCGAAGGTGCGCGCCGAGGAACCTATGGCGATACGTCAGATAAAGGGCGATGCGCGTATGGGCGAGCTCCTGCAGCGTGCCCTGGCAGGGAGGCGCCGGCCCCTGGACGACGACGTCAGCCTGCGGGTGCGCTTTGCTCGAGCCACGCTCGAGCGCGAACGGGTCAACGACCTTGTGGCCCCCATCGTCGCCCGGCCCGCTCCGTACAAATCTGGGCGCGTGGCCCTGAAATCGCGTCTGGTCAGCGAGGCACGCAGCGTGTTCCGCTCCTCCGGGCGGCTCGGAGCCGACGAAGCCTGGTTCGAGGGCGAACTCACGGCCTCCGAAGAGTTCACGGCGCTGCTCGACACGCTGTGGCCGTCCGTCTCCCCCACGACCCTGGTCCGCGACCTCCTGTCCTCTCGCGAGCAGCTGGAGCGGTTCGCCACCGGGCTGTTCTCCACCGAGGAGTGGCGCCTCCTCCTCCGCAGCCGCGGCTCGACCGTCTCCTCGACAGCCTGGAGCGCCGACGACCTCGCACTTCTCGACGAGGCGGCGTTCCTCACGGGTGGCCGGACTCGCTCGTACGGGCACATCGTGGTGGACGAGGCCCAGGACCTCACCCCGATGCAGTTCCGCATGATCGCCCGCCGCGCGCCCTCGGGCTCGGTCACGATCCTCGGTGACCTGGCCCAGGCGACGGGGCCGTGGACCTACGCGGACTGGGGCGAAATCAGGAGCCATCTGCCGGACTCGGCCCCCCACCATCACGACGAGCTGACCATGGGATACCGCGCGCCGGGTCGCGTGCTGGACTTCGCCTCCCGGCTGCTGCCCGTGGCGGCCCCGGGGATTCAGCCGACCTCGTCCATTCGGCTCGGTCGTACCGACCCCACGATCCGCCTGGTTCGGGAGGGCGAGTTGGCGGCTGCGGCACTGGAGGAGGCGGTGGCCCTGGCGGAGCACCACGCACTGGTGGCGGTCGTCGTGCCCGAGGATCTCGTGCCCGAGGTGACCCGGGCCGCTCGGCGAAAGACCCAGGTCGGACTGCTCGAGCGCGATGCCATGACGATGCCGATCACCATCGTCCCGGCACCGGCCTCCAAGGGGCTCGAGTTCGATGCCGTGGTCGTGGTCGAGCCGGCAGCGATTGCCGGCGACGACCGCCGTGGCCTGCGGCTCCTCTATGTCGCCATGACCCGGCCCATTCAGCACCTCAGCGTCGTTCACGCGCAGCCGCTCCCCTCCCCTCTCGTGGGCTGAGTGGAGCGGAGTCCCCTACGATCCGATGTATGGCATTCGACGTCGACGGCAAGGTCGCTCTCATCACGGGAGGCAGCAACGGCATCGGTGAGGGCGTCGCCCGGCACCTGGCGGACCGGGGGGCCCATGTCGTCATCGCCGACATCGACGTCGCCCGAGGCAAGTCGGTCGCCGACGAGCTCGGCGGCCGCTTCATTCAGACCGACGTCACCGACGCTGCAGCAAGCGGTGCGGCGGTGGCGCTGGCGGTGGAGTCCTTCGGTGGGCTCCATATCGCGCATCTCAACGCCGGCGTCACCTCCTGGTGCGGCATGGGAGACGATTTCGACCCGGAGGCCTACCGGCGGTCGATGGCCATCAACCTCGACGGCGTGGTCTACGGCATAGCGGCGGCCCGCCCCGCCATCATCGCCAGCGGCGGCGGCACCATCGTGGCCACGGCGTCGATGGCCGGCCTGGTCGCCACGCCGTTCGACCCGATTTACGCGGCCAACAAGCATGCCGTCGTCGGCTTGGCCCGCTCGCTCGGTCAGGTGTACGAGCCCGACGGGATCCGCATTCACGCGCTGTGCCCGTCCTTCGCGTACACCAACATCATCAAAGGGTCCGAGCAGATGCTGCTCGACATGGGCTTTCCCATCATCAACGTGGCAGACGTCGTGGCTGCGTTCCAGCGCATTCTCGACGCCGAGTCGACGGGGCAATGCTGGTACGTCGTGGCCGGGCGTGACAGTGTGCCGTTCCAGTTCCGTCGCGCCCCCGGACCACGCCTGGACTGAGTCCATGACCATCGCCGACGGCGGCGGTGACTACGATCTGCTCCGACGACCGGCGATGGGTCCCGCCGGGGGGCGCCTGCCCTGAACCGCCGACACCGACATGGCTGATGGCTCCTGAGCGGCGGTACTGGAGGCCCGGCCATGGACGACGATCAGCACACCCAGGAACCCGGTCCACGAAGTGGGGACGACCTCGACCAACTGTTCGTGCCGCGCCTCGGGCTGTCCGTCAGCACCGTGGTGGCCATCTTCGTGGGCGGCGCCGTCGGCACCGTCGCCCGCTACGAGCTCGATGCCCGCCACCCGATCGCACCGGGCCACTTCCCATGGGTGACGCTGCTGATCAACCTGTCGGGCTCGTTCGCCATCGGCCTGCTGGTACCACTCACCGCGTTCGTCACGCCCCGTGCTCCCCTGCCTCGCGCCCTGCTCATCGTCGGGTTTCTCGGAGGGTGGACGACGTACTCCACCTTGGCCGTCGAGGCCACGTTGTTGGCCAAGGACGGCGCCATTGCCGACTTCGTCAGCTACCTCGTCGCGACCGTGGTCGGCGGGCTCGCGCTCGTCATCGTCGGCACGGCACTCGGTCAGAGGTTGGTGCCAGAGTGAGCTCCTCCCCCACTCTCGGCTTGGCCCTGGTCGTCGCGCTCGCCGGCGGTGCTGGCGCCGTCCTCCGCGCGCTGTTGATCCATCACGTCGCCATCCGTCGCGACGACCCGCTCCCTGTCGGGACGATGCTGGTCAATGCGACAGGCTCTCTCCTCCTGGGCATCCTGACCGGGCTGTCGCTCTACCACGGACTTGGGTCGCATCTGCTCGCCGTCATCGGGGTCGGACTCTGCGGCGGGTACACGACCTGGTCCACGGCCAGTTGGGAAACAGTGCATCTGCTGCACACGGGCCAACGCGGCTACGCGGCCATCTACACCGTGGGTGGGCTCGCCATCTGTCTCGGTGCGGCTGCCGCCGGCCTCGGGATCACGGCGCTGTTCTAGCGCGTCAGTCCTCGAAGGCCTCCGGAGGTGGGCAATTGCAGAGGAGGTTGCGATCCCCGTAGGCCTGGTTGATCCGCGCCACCGGAGGCCAGTACTTGGCGGACGTCTGGCCTGCCGGATAGACCGCGGTTTCACGGTCGTAGGCCCGCTCCCACGCCGACACCAACGCCGCGGCGGTGTGGGGAGCGCCGCGCAATGGGCTGTCCCCCACTTCCCACCGGCCTGTGGCCACCTCGTCGATTTCCGCCCGAATGGCGATCATGGCGTCACAGAAACGGTCGAGCTCGGCCAGGTCCTCGCTCTCGGTCGGCTCCACCATGAGCGTTCCCGCCACCGGGAAGCTCACGGTGGGCGCGTGGAAGCCGTAGTCGATGAGTCGTTTGGCGACATCGTCCACCGTGACACCGGTCGACTTGGTCAGGCCCCGCAGGTCGAGGATGCACTCGTGCGCCACCAGGCCGTGCTTCCCCGTGTAGAGGATGGGGAAGGAGGGGGCCAGCCGCGCCGCCACGTAGTTAGCGGCCAGGACGGCGGACTTGGTCGCGTGGGACAGACCCTCACCCGACAGCATCCGGACGTAGGCCCAGCTGATGGCCAAGATGCCCGCGCTGCCGAAGGGCGCCGCGCTGACGGGACCGATCCCCTCGCGTTGTGCGGGACGCGGATGCAGCGGATGCGACGGCAAGAAGGGCACGAGGTGCTCGGCCACAGCCACCGGCCCCACCCCCGGGCCGCCTCCTCCGTGAGGGATGCAGAATGTCTTGTGCAGGTTCAGGTGCGACACGTCGCCGCCGAACTTCCCCGGCTCGGCGAGGCCAAGGAGCGCATTGAGGTTCGCTCCGTCGATATAGACCTGGCCCCCGTGCTGATGGACCAGGGCACACATGTCGGTGATGCCCTCTTCGTAGACGCCGTGCGTCGAGGGATACGTGACCATGATGGCCGCTAAGCGATCGTGGTGCTCCTCACACTTGTG
>DATCEZ010000192.1:0-10885 GCA_036509775.1 Acidimicrobiales bacterium | reverse complement strand
AGGCGCTCTGGTGGGAGCGCGGCGTGGCGGCCTACCCGCCCTACGCCGAGTACCAGGAGAAGACGGACCGGCAGATCCCCGTGTTCGTCGCCTCGCCGAAGAGCTGACCCTCCGGCTCAGCGGGCGCGGGCGAAGGCCTGCACCATCGCTTTGCGCCACGGGACCAGGTTCTCCTCGTTCTCGTGCGGTGTTTTGCCCAAGCGCACGACCATCAGGTCGAGGCTCGGGCACAAGGTGATGGACTGGCCCTCGTAGCCCGAGGCCCGGAAGGTGCCGAGCGTGTCGCCGGCCACGCCCCACCAGTGGGCCCCGTAGGGGCTGGCGTCCTCGGGATCCTCGGAGACCCAGGTGCGGCCGTAGTCGACCCATCCACCGGGCAGCAGCCCGAAGCCGTCCCACACGCCGCCGCGCAGGTAGAGCAGACCGAAGCGCGCGTAGTCGCGGGCGGTCGCGTACAGGGACGAGGAGGCCACCCAGGTGCCCGCCTCGTCGAACTCCGGGTCGGCGCTCGTCATGCCCAAGGGCCCGAAGAGCCGGCCGTGCAGGAAGCGGGCGTACGGCTCGCCCGGGCCCACGGTGCGGGCGACGATTCCCGAAATGATGTTCGACGTGCCCGACGAGTAGTTGAAGTGCGTGCCCGGTGGCGCGGCGAGGGGGCGGTCGGCAGCGAAGTGGGCCATGTCCGCCTGGCCGTCCCCGAAGAGCATTTGCATCGTGTCGGAGACATCGCCGTCCACGTAGTCCTCGGCGAAAACGAGCCCGTCGCGCATGGCGAGCAACTGTCGCAGCGTGACGGCGTGGCGGGGGTCGGCAGGGTCCGCCCACTCCGGGACGCTGGCGGGGGCGTCGAGGTCCAGCTTGCCGTCGCCGACGAGCAGGCCCACTGCCGCGTGCAGCATCGACTTGGCCATCGACCAGCTGAGGAGCGTCGTCTCCGCCGTCACCGGCGTCGGGGGGCGATCGAAGTGCTCCAGCGCGCCCTGGTAACGCTCGGCCACCACGCGCCCGCCGTAGACGACCAGCACGGCGAAGGTCTGCGCCAGCGGCCCGCCGTCGTCGCAGACCTCGTCGAGGAGCGGGTCGAGGTCGACACCACGCGGCACCTCGCCCGTGGGCCACTCCTCGGTGGGCCAGTCGACGCCGGTCGGTTGCGGCGGCAACGGGACGAGGTCGCTCACAGCGAGGAGAGGAACGACAGCAGCGCGGCGTTGGTCTCCGCCGGCTTCTCTTGCTGCACCCAGTGCGCGGCCCCGTCGACGACGGTGGTGCCGCGGTAGTCGGGCAGCGCGGCCGCCATCTCCTCGGCCGCGTTGGGCATCATCAGGGCGACGGGGTCGAGCACGCCGGTCAGGAAGCCGGTCGGCATTGTGTACACCGACGCGGGAATGTCGTGGGAGCGTTCCCAGTTGGCGTCCATGTTGCGGTAGAAGCTGCAGGGTCCGAAGAAGCCGCCCTTCTCGAAGGCGGCGGCGTAGACGTCGACGTCGGCCTCGGTGATCCAGGGCGGGAGCACGTCCGGGGCCGGCGTCAAAATGTCTAAGAAGCGCGTCCCCTCCCGTGGCGCGTCCGAAATGAGCGGTCCGGCGTGGGCCATGCCCTCGGCGCCGGCCGAGTAGAGCATGGTGCGCAAGAAGCGACGCGGGTCGGCGTCGAACTCGGCTTCGGCCGGACCGACCGGCTGGAAGTAGAGCATGTAGAAGAACGTGTCGGGGAAGAGCATCTCGAAGATCTGAATCGGCGGGGCGGGGGCGTTCGAGTACGGCACGCTCATGTTGTAGAGCGACGACACGCGTCCGGGGTGCAGTCGTCCCATCTCCCACACCACCATGGCGCCCCAGTCGTGGCCGACGAAGGCGGCGGTGTCGTAGCCGTAGTGGTCGAGCAGGCCGCAGAGGTCGCCCGTGAGCTTGTCCGAGCCGTAGTCGGTCACGTCGGCGGGGTGTGAGCTCCCGCCGTAGCCCCGCAGATCGGGGGCGTAGGCGCGGTAGCCGGCGTCGGCCAGCGCGCCCAGCTGATGGCGCCATGAGTACCAGAGCTCGGGGAATCCGTGGCACAGAATGACAGGAGGGCCGTCGGCCGGCCCTGCCGCCGCCACGTGCAGCTCGATCCCGTTCGTCGGCACCTGTTCGTGCGTGACCTCAGCCATTCGGCGTCACCTTCTCCGCTGTCTTGTCCGCGGCTGTGGCCGCCTTGTCGGCCTTCTCCTCGTGATGCTTCTGAATGGCCGACATGACGGCATTGCCGGCGGCGCCGATGAACTCGGGGCGGTTCTCTGCGGCCCAATCACGGCTCCGGGTCAGCGAGTCGGCCGAATCCTGGAACCGTGGCGCCACGTAGCGGGCGATCAGCTCGTAGGAATGGCGCGTGGCGGCCGTGTCGGCCCACTCGTGGCCCATGAGGAGGAAGGTGCCGAAGCCCTTGGATTGCGCTTGCAACCGGGCGACCTGTGCGATGGCGTCCTCCACCGTGCCGATGACGGCGAAGCCCGATGCGTTCAGCGCGTCGACGAGCGACTCGAAGTTCTCGGTGTTGGGCGCCAGCGGGAGTGCGGCCACGCGCTGGAAGTAGTCGACCCACTCCTCCAGCCCGAAGGCGACGTCGGCTATCGCCTGTTCCTTGGTGTCGGCGATGTGCATCGGCCCGACGAGGCGCCATTTGTTGCGGTCGACGACGGTGGAGAACTCGGCGGACCGTTCCTCCATGACATCCCAATGGATGCCGAGCACGTCAAAGCCCCCGGCCGAGGTGGCCCCGATCGACAGCAGGCTGGTGCCGAAACGCCCGGCCGCCCGGGGCCCGGCCGGCGACACCTGCGCCGCCACGGCGACCTCGGGGAAGGGGCGCTGGTAGGGGCGCAGCTGCAGGCGCGCCTTCACGAGCTTGAACCACTCGGTCTCCATGGTGACGGTCTCACCGGCCAGCAGGAGCAGAATGGCTTCGAGGGATTCTTCCATCATGTCGCGCTGCTTGGCTGGGTCGATCCCCATCATGAAAGCGTCAGAGGGCAGCGCCCCCGGGCCGACACCGAACATGACGCGCCCCCGTGTTAGGTGGTCGAGCAACACCATGCGGTCGGCCAGCATGAACGGGTGGTGGTAAGGCAGCGACGAGACACCAGTGCCGAGCCGGATGTGCTTCGTGCGCTGCGCGGCGGCGGCAATGAAGACCTCGGGCGAGGCGATGATCTCGTAGCCGGCCGAGTGGTGCTCGCCGAACCAGGCCTCGTCGAAGCCGAGGGCGTCGAGGTGCTCAACGAGCTGCAGGTCGCGCTCGAGCGCCAGCGTGGGGTTCTGGCCCACGGGATGAAACGGGGCCAGGAAGATCCCGAACTTGAGGCGGCCGTCGGCGTCAATGGTGGTCATTGCTCTCCAAGGTCAGTGAGTGGGGCGTGCAGGGCGGCTGTCAGGGCGTCACCAGGATCTTGCCGTGTTCACCGGGCGTGCGCAGCGTCTCGAAGGCGCCGGGCGCGCCGGCGAGGTCGACGGTGGAGGTGACCAGGAGATCGGCGCCCGGCATCCCGTCGGCGAGGCGCTGCAGCGTGGCGCTGAACTCGGCGGGGGTGTAGCCGAAGGAGAAGCGCAGTTCCATCTCCTTGGTCACGGCCATGAAAGGCTCAATGGTGTCGCTGTGCATGCAGACGCCGACCACCACAATGCGGCTGTGCGGCGGCGCGTCCGCCAGCAGTGACTGCAGCATGCCCGGGACGCCCACCGCCTCGAAGATCACGGGGTCGGGGACGCTGACACCCAGCATGGCGGACCCGATGCGCTCCATGACGGTGCGGGCGATGCCGAAATCGGACCAGCGGTCGTGCGGCGAGCCCTGGGCCGGGTCGAGGACCTCGTCGGCCCCGAACGCCTCGGCCAGACGGCGCCGCGTGGGCGAGAAGTCCGCGGCCAGGACCGGACCGTGGCCCCGTCCCTTGAGCGCGGCAATCACGGCGAGCCCGACCGGCCCGCAGCCGACGACGAGGCAGGGCTGCCCCGGGGTGAGCCCGGCCAGTCCCACGGCATGCTCGCCCACGGCGAGTGGCTCGGTCAGCGCGGCCAGGTCGGTCTCGAGCGAGTCGGGCACGGGGAGCAGGAGCAACTCCTGGAGCACCATGTGCTCGGCCAGCGCGCCGGGGTACGCGTTCGAGTAACCGATCTGCTCCACCCCGGTCGGGCCCACAAGGATGGGCACCGAGCAGACGCGTGTCCCGACCGGGAGGGTGCCGGCCGTATCGGGCCCGTGCTCGACGATTTCCGCGCAGAACTCGTGCCCGAAGACGCAGTCGGCCGTCGGGTCCAGGGCGGGTACGCCAACGGAGCCCATGAGGTCGGTGAAGTGACGGAAGTCGGCCAGTGCATGCAGGTCGGACCCGCAGATGCCGGCGGAGAGCGACCGCACGACCACATGACCCGAGGAGGGGTCCGGTTCGGGCACGTCGCCCACCACCAACCGTCCATCCCTCGTTACCGCCGCACGCATGGCTGCGTCCACCCCCACGGGACAGCGCGGCCGCCCGCATTCGTCGCTACGTTTGCCCGGTGAGTTTCACACACCACGCTGCAGCGCGCCTGTTCGAAGGCCACGTCGCGCTGGTGACTGGCGCGGCCCGCCCCCGGGGCATCGGCCGTGCCACCGCCGTGGCCCTGGCCAGGGGCGGGGCGGATGTGGCCTGCCTCGACATCGCGCAGCCCTACGCCGACGCGCCTTTCCACGGCACCGGCAGCGGCGACGACCTCGAGGCGGTGGCCGCCGAGCTGCGCCAGCACGACGTGCGGGCGATCACCCTCCGGGCCGACATCTCCGACGAGGCGGCGGTGGAGGCTGCGGTCGCGCGGGCCACCGAGGAGCTGGGGACCGTCACGCTGGTGGCCAACGTGGCCGGGGGCAGCGGCCCGGGGTTCGGCCTCGGCCCGCTGGTCGGTGTGCCGGCCGACGAGTTCCGCCGCGTGCTCGACGTCAACGTGGTGGGGACCTGGCTGGTCTCGAAGGCCTGTGCCAGCCGGATGGTGGACGCCGGCGTGGGTGGGCGGATCTGCAATGTCTCGAGCCAGGCCGGCAAACGCGCCTTCCCGTTCCTCGGCGCCTACTGCGCCGCCAAGGCGGGGGTGATCCTACTCACTCAGACCATGGCCCTCGAGCTCGGCCCGTCCGGCATCAGTGTCAACGCCGTGTGCCCGGGCACGGTGGACACCGACCTCATCAACCGTGACGCCATGTTCGAGACACTGATGGGCGGTCCCGACGGGTTGGCCGACTTCATCGCCCGCGAAATCCCGCTCGGTCGCCTGCAGGACGCCGACGAGATCGCCGCCGCCATCGTCTGGCTGCTCTCCGACGCCGCCCGCGGTGTCACCGGTGAGGCGTTGAACGTGAGCGCCGGACAGACAATGGTGTAACCGTGCCGATCCTCGATGCCCGTCACGACCTGGCCCACCCCGTCGAAGGCGACAGCGCCTGGAGCGAGTCCTACTACTTCAACGCCTATGACCCCGGCACGGACTCGGGCTTCTTCACCCGCGTCGGCATCCGCCCCAACGAGGGGACCATGGACGTGGGTATGTCCATCTGGCTGCCCGACGGCGAGCTCGGCGAGTACCGCTGGGTCAAGGAGCAGCACGAAATGGTCGACTCCGTGCTCGAGGTCGGCGCCGTGCGCTACGACATGCTCGAGGCGCTGCAGTCGTGGCGGCTCACCATGGACGGCGAGGTGCAGGCGCGCCCGTGCGTGCGCGGCGAGACGGCGACCCACCCCGTCCCGGTGGTGCTGGACGTGCGCTTCGACGCAGTGACGCCCGCCATCGGTACCGACGGGCAACCCAGTGGGGGTCCGAAGTCGGCCGAAGCGGCCGCCGCGGCCGGCACGGTGGGCAAGGGCCACCTGGAGCAGGCGGGTCGCTGGACGGGCACGCTCACCGTCGACGGCGCGTCCCACCAATGGCAGGGCGCCCACGGCAACCGGGACCGCTCCTGGGGCCCGCGCCGCTGGGGCGGCCCGAAGATGTGGCGCTGGTTCTCCATCAACATCGGTGAGGACATGCATTTCGGCGGCATCCGCCTCGGCACCGACGCCGGCGACCTGCACCGCGGCTGGGTGTGGGACGGCACCCGGGCCACATCGGTGGCCGAGTGGCGCCTGCGCACCGAGCTGGCCGACGACGGCGTGACGCAGCGCGTCACGCATCTCGAGGTGATGGACAAGTTGGGCCGGGCCTATCCGCTCCGCGGCGATGTCATGCGGGTGGCCGACATCGGTCGGGCCGGCGGCACCATGGTCAACGAAGGGCTGGCGCGCTGGACCTACGAGGACCCGGCCGGACCGGCGCAGACCGGCTACGGCATCTGCGAGTACCTGCACCAGCTCGACGACGGCGGGAGGCCTGTCGTCCCGGTCGAATAGCGATGGCCCCCCGCCTGAGCAACGAGGAATTGGCGACGGGGCTGGGCCGTGCACTCGGCGGCACCGCGCACGACCTGCGGCGACTGTCCGGTGGTGCCTCGCGTGTCACCAGCGCCTTCGAGCTGGACGCCGACGGCGTCACGCGGCCACTCATTCTGCAGATGGACCGCGGCGAGAGCACGCAGAAGGGTCGCGTGCAGATGGAGGCCGCGCTGCTGCGCGCCGCCGCGTCGGCCGGCGTGCCGGTGCCGGCGGTCGTGGCGCTCGGCGACGGCAGCGAGATCGGCGCCAGTTGGTTGGTGGTGGAGCGGCTCGCAGGCGAGACCATTCCGCGCAAAATCCTGCGCGACGAGGAATGGGCCTCGGCCCGTGCCGCGTTGACCACCCAAGCGGGGCGCGCCCTGGCCGCCATCCACACCATCGACCCGGCCGTCGTCGACGGCCTGCCGCCGGCCGACCCGCTGGGTGATCCGCTGCCCGTCCTCGATGCACTGGGCGAGGTTCGCCCCGCGCTCGAGCTCGGCGTGCGCTGGCTGGCGGCCCATCGCCAGCCCAGCGGGCCGCGGGTGACGGTGCACGGCGACTACCGGATGGGCAACTTCCTCATCGGGCCCGACGGACTGCGAGGCGTCCTCGACTGGGAGCTCGCCCACACGGGCGACCCCGCCGAGGACATCGGTTGGCTCTGTGCGCCGGCCTGGCGCTTCGGTGGGAGCGGCGACGTCGGTGGCTTCGGTGCGCTGCCGGACCTGCTGGCCGCCTACGCCGACGCCGGCGGCGACGCCATGACGCCGGCGCGCGTGCACTGGTGGCAGGTCTACGCCACGGTGAAGTGGGCCACCATCTGCGCCCTGCAGGCCTCGGCGCACCTGAGCGGGGCGACCCGTTCGGTCGAGCTGGCCGCCATCGGCCGCCGGGTCTGCGAGAGCGAGTGGGATCTCTTCATTCTTTTGGGCACGCCGCCGCCCTCGACCGCCGGACCGGTCCCGGCGGGCGGACCGACGCCCCCCTTCGGCCGCCCGACCGCGGCCGAGCTCGTCGAAGCGGTGCGGGAGTACCTCGATGCGCTCCTGGAGCGCAGCGCGGACGGCGCCCGCTTCGAGGCCCGCGTGGCGCGCAACGCCCTCGGGATCGCCGAACGCGAGCTGCTGCTCGGTCCGGCCTTCGCCGCCGCCCACGCCGCCCGCCTGGCCGACCTCGGATTCGGTGACGACGCCGCACTGGCCGCGGCGCTGCGGTCGGGCGCGCTCGACGACGAGTGGGAGTCGATTGCGCCAGCGCTCGCCGCGTCGGCGCGGGACCAGTTGCTGGTAGCGAACCCGGCCTACTTGCCCGCAGCCAGCGGGTAGAGCAATGCGGGAGCCGGCACCGGCGCCTCGTTCGGCGTCGGGTCGTGCGGCTCGGCCTCCAGCGAGGCGTCGGCCACTTCAGTGACCTTGTTGCCGACGCCCTGCAGCAGCGCGCCGGCCACCAGTGCGCAGGCGATCATGAAGATCCACGCGTGGTGGAAGGCGTGCACGGCGCCCTCTCCCGTCGAGACGCCGAGGATGGCGACCAGCCCGGCCACGCCGAGCGCGATGCCGATCTGGCGGCTCATGACGTAGAGCGCGGACCCCGTGGCGAAGCGCTCCGGCGGCAGGGGCGCGGTGGCCGCACCACCGAGTGAGGGCAGCATGAGCCCCACACCGATGCCGCTCAACAGGCTGCCCGGGAGGTAGGCACCGGCCCAGTCCGGCGTCACGCCGATGTGGGTGATCCACCACACCCCGCTTGCCGCGAAGAGCAGCGCGCCAACGGTGCCGACGGCTCGGTGCCCGAAGCGGGCGCCGAGCAGGCCGCCCGGGAAGGCGGTGATGCCGGCCAGCAGCGGCCCGGGGGCGATCATGAACCCGGCGGCCAGCACCGACTCGTGCCACAGGCCGGTGAGGAGCAGGACGCCGCCGAGCACGAGGGCCCCGAAGCCGCCGAAGAAGGCGAGCGAGCTGAGATCGGCCAGGGCCACGGCGCGGTGGCGGATGACGGCCGGCTCGATAATCGGGTTGGGGTGCCGGCGGGAGCGCAGGACCAGCCCGACGCCTGCCACGAGGGCCAGAGCGAATGCGCCGAGGATGCGCCCGCTCGTCCAGCCCCAGTCCGAGCCCTGGACGATGGCGGCAACCAGGCTCGCCACCGCCACGGTCAGCAGGGCGGCCCCGACGAGGTCGGACTTCTGGGCGTCGGGGTCCCGCACCTCGTCGAGCGTGCGGATGCCCAGGACGAGCGCGACCAGGGCGAAGGGCAGGTTGACGAGGAAGACCCAGCGCCAGCTGGCCTGGACGAGCAGGCCGCCGATCGGGGGCCCGAGGGCGGCGGCCGCTCCACCGACGGCCGACCACAGGCCGATGGCGGCCCCCTTGCGTTCGGGCCCGAACGCAGGCAGGAGCAGGCCGAGCGAGGTGGGCAGCATGAGGGCGCCCCCGATCGCCTGCAGCACGCGGGCGCCGATGCGGAGACCGAGGGACGGGGAGAGGGCGCAGAGGGCGGAGGCGGTCGTGAAGATGGCCAGGCCGAGGAGGAAGGCCCGCTTGCGGCCGGCCCGGTCGGCCCAGCGACCGGCCGGGACCAGAGCGGCGGCGAACACGATCGTGTAAGCGCTGAGCACCCAGGACAGCGAGCTCAGGCTCTCGCCGTGGTAGCTGGCCGAAATGCTCGGAAAGGCGATGTTGACGATGAACAGGTCCAGCGACGAGAGGAATACCCCCGTGAGCACGATCAGGGCGGTCAGGACCGGCCGGGCTCGCTTCACGGCGGGCGGGCTCACGAGTAGTTCTGTCATGCAACGCACTCTATGGAAGAAAGTTGTATGAAACAACCCACTGACCCGAATTCTTGGTTATGCTGGGAGGATGCTGAAGAGGGACTATCCCACGCAGTACTGCCCCGTGGCCTCGACACTGGAGGTCATCGGGGAGCGATGGACGTTGCTGATCATCCGTGACGTCTTCCTTGGCATCCGGCGCTTCGACGACATTGCGCGCGACCTGGGGGTGGCCCGCAACATCTTGCAGGTGCGCCTGGAGCGGTTGGTCGAGGAGGGAATCCTGGTCAAGCGCCCCTACCAGGAGCGGCCGCTCCGTTCGGAATACCGCTTGACCGAAAAGGGTGCCGACCTGTGGCCGGTGCTCGTGTCCATGCTCCAGTGGGGCGACCGCCACGCCCTGAAGGGTGAGCGGCCGATGATCCTCCAACACCGCGGTTGCGGCGGGGAGCTCGACGACCGCCGCCGCTGCCTGACCTGTGGCGCGGACGTCACAGTCACAGAGGCGATCGCCATCCGCACGGGGGCCCACCGCCGGGGACCCGGCACCGGGGCTGTCGCTGCCCTGGCAGAGGCGCCGAAGGCGGGCTCGGCCGCATCCGTCTGAGCCGCCCGGGCGCGCCGCCGCCCGCGTCGCTACCGTGCATCTCATGAGCGACGACACGGCATGGCTGGACGCGACGGGGCAAGCGGAGCTGGTGCGCACCAAGGAGGTCACCCCGTCCGAACTGGTGGACGCGGCCATCGCCCGCATTGAGAGGCTCAACCCCGAACTGAACGCGGTGATCCACGACCTCTTCGAGCGGGCCCGGGCGGAGGCGTCCGGCGCGTTGCCCGACGGCCCGTTCCGCGGCGTGCCCTTCTTGTTGAAGGATCTCGGCGCTGAGTTGGCCGGCACGCCGTTCTGCGAGGGCCTGGCCTTCGCCGGCGACTATCACTCGACCACGACGCAGGCGCTGACCCAGCGCTACGTCGACGCCGGCTTCGTCATCTGCGGCAAGACGAATACCCCCGAGCTCGGCATTCTCCCGACCACCGAGCCGCAGCGCTTCGGGCCGTCGCGCAACCCGTGGGACACCGGCCGCTCCACCGGCGGGTCCTCCGGCGGTTCGGCCGCCGCGGTGGCGTCGGGCATGGTCCCCGCCGCGCACGCCAACGACGGGGGCGGCTCCATCCGGATTCCCGCCTCGTGTTGCGGCCTCGTCGGGCTGAAGCCGACACGGGCCCGCAACTCGGTCGCCCCCGCCTACGGCGACATGATGGGCGGTCTGGTGGCCGAGCACGTCGTGACGCGCTCAGTGCGCGACTCGGCGACGATCCTCGACTGCACGGCGGGTCCCGTTCCCGGCGACCCCTACTGGGCGCCGCCGCTGCGCGGACCATCGTTCGCGGCCGCCGCCGCCACGCCGCTGCAGGGCCTGCGCGTGGCGGTCATGACGACCTCGCCCACGGGCAGTCCGGTGGACGCCGACTGCGTGGCGGCGGTCAAGGCCACGGCCGTGCTCTGCGAGTCACTCGGACACCGGGTGGAGGAGGCGACGCTGGCCGTCGACGGGGACGCCTTCACGGCGCACTTCGTCAACCAGTGGGCCTGCAGCAACGCCTGGGCGATGGCGGACTGGGAGCAGCGGGTCGGGCGTGCCGTCACCGAGGATGACGTCGAGCCACTCAGCTGGGCCCTCATTGCGCTCGGTCGTGCC
>DATCEZ010000191.1:0-12741 GCA_036509775.1 Acidimicrobiales bacterium | reverse complement strand
TCGTGCTGTGCGTTCACGAAGCTGAAGAGGAAGCACACGGCGATCGACTCCACGCCGAGCTTGCGCAGCCGGCGCACGCCCCGCCGCACGGCGTCCTCGTCGAGGGGTAGGAGGACGTTGCCCTCGAAGTCGCACCGTTCGGGGATGGGGATGCGGGCGCGGCGCCGAGCGATCGGTGGGGGCGGGGGCGCCGCCGGGTCCCAGATCTCCTCCTTGTGATCCCGGCGCAGCTCTATTTCGTCGCGGTGCCCTTCGGTGGCCAGCGGGCCGGTGATCGGGCCGCTCATCTCAATCATGGTGTTGTCGGCCGTGGTCGTCCCGTGCACAAAGGCCTCCAGGGACTCGCAGAAGTCCTGCAGGCTGAGGCCGAGCGTGGCCGCCAGCTGGTGCATGCCCGTGAGGACCCCGACCGACTGGTCGTCGGATGTCGTCGGCGTCTTTTCCAGGAGGACCCGGTCGTCCGGCGCAATGCAGATGAGATCCGTGAAGGTGCCCCCGACGTCGACGCCGACCCGGTAGCCCTCCCGCCCCATACCGACCCTTCACACGCGCCCCCTGGAGAGAGCGGGTGCGCGGCGATCCTAACCTGACACGAGCGTCAGCAAACGGGGTGCGGCCACGCTACGTTTGCCCGATGCCCGTCTGGCTGAGTGACCACGAATACGCCACCCTGCGTGCCGCCTGCGCCCAGATGCTGCCCTCCGGGGAGGGCACACCAGGAGCGGAGGAGGCAGGGGTGGCCGACTACATCGACGGCTTCCTGGGTGCTTTCACCTTCGATCCACCCCGCATCTGGGCCGGCGGTCCGAGCTCGGGCCGCAAGGGCGGCGTTGCCGGCTTCGCCACGTTCCACCGCCTGTCCCCGCTGGACGAGCTGGCCTGGCGCATGCGCCTGGAGGGCTCCCAGGGCAAGCCCGAGCGCGAGTTCAACGGCCCGGTCGTGGGGCTCCAGGAGCGCTACCGGGACGGCCTGGTCGCTCTCGGCGCAGACTTCACCGAGGTGGAGGGGCGGGAACAGCGCCGCCGCCTGCGTGACGACGAGGCGTTTTGCGAGCTCCTGTGGGGGCATTGCTGCGAGGGCATGTACGGGGCACCCGAGTACGGAGGCAACCGCAACACCGTCGGGTGGGACTACATCGACTACGAGGGCGACGTGCAGCCACGCGGCTACAGCGACGCGGAGGTGTCCCAGCCATGAGCCCCAGCGCCATCATCATCGGCTCCGGCCCCGGGGGCGCCACGGCCGCCGAGGTCCTGACCCGGGCGGGCTGGAACGTGGTCATCATGGAGAAGGGCCGCAACCACCTGCTCGACCCTGACGACCTGACTCGGCCGGCGGAGGACTACTCCAATGACGAAATCAAGTTCATTTCGCGCTACTTCCTGGGTCCGGACCCACTCGTCGAGCCACGGGCCTTCCGGCTCTCGGCCGACGACGGAGAGCACACCCACGTCGGGGAAGTGAACTCCATCCCGACCACAGTCGGTGGCGGTGGGACACACGCTGACGGCAAGGTGCCGCGATTCCGGGAGGAGGACTTCGGCCTGTTCTCGACCTACGGGCCCCAGGAGGGCGCTGCGGTCGACGACTGGCCGCTCGAGTACGACGAACTCGAGCCTTACTACGCGGAGGTCGAGCGGGCCATCGGGGTGTCCGGGCGGGAGGGCGCCAACCCTTTCGCAGCCTGGCGGTCCGGGCCCTATCCGATGCCGCCCGGGGCCCCGATGTACGGCGCCGTGCTGTCGTCGGCGGCGGCCGAAAAGGTCGGCCTGCATCCCTACGAGGCTCCCACGGCGGCCAACAGCATCGCCTACGACGGCCGCCCGGCCTGCAACAACTGCGGGTTCTGCGCATTCTTCGGCTGCCCCATCCACGCCAAGGGCGACCCGGTGGCATTGCTCACCAGGGCCATGGCGACGGGGCGGGCGGAGCTGATGGCCGAGACATACGTGAGCCGGATCATCACCCAGGGCCGGCGGGCCACCGGGGTCGAGTTCATCGATCGCGACGGTGTGACCCACACCCGCGAGGCCGACATGGTCATTGTGGCCGGCGGAGCCATTGAGACGCCGCGCCTGCTGCTCCTATCGGGCCTGGACCACCCGGCGCTCGGGAAGTACCTGATGGTGCACTTCCAGACGATCGTCGTGGGGCACTTCGCCGACATGCGTCTGCATCCGCACAAGGGCCGGTCCGTCACGCACGTGCACGACGACGCCATGGTCCAGGACGACCGCACGCGCCAGGCGGCGGTCGGTGCCGGGCTCCCGTGGTTTCGTGGGGGACTGGTCGAGCACAGCGGCGGCGGGCTGCCCATCATGGAGGCGCGTCACTCGCCCTGGGGGCGTCTCCACGCCCAGACCATGCGCGAGTCGAACCTGCGCGAGCGCATGTGGGCCTTCATCATGCAGGGGGAGGACCTGGCCTACGCCACCAACACGGTCGACCTCAGCCCCTCCATCCGTGATGCCCGCGGCTATCCGGTGGCTCGGGTCACCTACCAACCCGGGCACCATGAAATGGCGGCATCGAAGTACCACGGCAAAATCCTGCAGTCCGTGCTCGAGGAGATGGGTGCTGAATGGGTCATCCACACCTCCTCGCCGGGCGTCTCGTACCACGGGATCGGCGCTTCGCCCATCCCCGAGAGCCGCCATGTCATGGGCACGGTCCGCATGGGGGACAACCCCGACACGTCCGTGGTGGACCGCTGGGGGAGGGTGCATGTCCTCGACAACGTCGTCGTGGCCGACTCGTCGGTCTTCGTGACCTCCAGTGGCTACGGGCCGACCCTGACGCTCGTCGCTCTGGCCGCGCGGGCCGCTCATCACCTCGCAGGGACCGCTCCCGAGGCCCCAGCGGCCGGCTGAACTCTTACCTTCAACTTCAGATCGAGAGTCTGAGAGAGGAGCAAACTCTCAACGTCACCTTCAACATGAGGTCGAGAGTTGCGAAAAGAGAGCCAGTTCAGAGGGCAAAACGTAGAAGGGGCGCGGCGGGAATTCAGCGAACGCCGCGGGTGAGCAGCATGGTGCCGGCGATCGGGCCGCCACCATTGGCCACGGCGGCCACCTCGGGGTTCCGCCCTCCGGGCCGCACCACCTGGCGCTCGCCACCCTCGCCCCGGAGCTGCACGCAGGCCTCGTGGATCAGGGAGAAGCCGTGCAGGCGTCCGCCCGAGAGCTGGCCGCCCGCCGTGTTGAGCGGGAGCAGGCCGTCACGGGCGATGTTGGCGCCGCCCTCGATGAAGGGGCCGCTTTCGCCCCGGCCACAGAAGCCCATGGCCTCGAGCCAGACGATGGTGAGCACGCTGAAGCCGTCGTAGAGCTGGGCGGTATCGACGTCGGCCGGCGTGAGGTCGGTGCGCTCCCACATGGAGGCCGCGGCGTCGCGGGCCGCCATCGTCGTCATGTCGTCGAACTGGTCCCAACTCGGCCGGCCCCGCAGGGCGGTGCCCAACGCGTTGATGTGCACGGCGGGGTGGTCGAGGTCGTCGGCGCGCTCGCGCTGCGACACGATCACCGCGGTCGAGCCGTCACACGGCGCGTCGCAGTCGAAGAGGCACAGCGGCGTGGTGATGATGCGCGCCGCCAGGTAGTCGTCCATCGTCATCGGGTCCGTGTAGACGGCCTTGGGATTGAGCGCGGCGTTGCGGCGGCCGTTGATGGCGATCTGGCCCAGTTGCTCGCGCGTCAGCCCGAACTCGTGCACGCGCCGCTGCCCCACCATCGCGATCCAGTTGGCGGCCGACACGGCGCCATAGGGGAGCGACCACTGCATGAAGCTGCCGAAGCGGGGGACCGAGCTCCCGCCGCCCGTGCCGCCCATCGGCTGGCGGCCGCCCGTCCCCTGGGCCGTGCCCTCGGTCACGGTGCGGTAGACGAGCACGTTCTTGGCCAGACCGGCCGCGACCGCCAACGACGCCGCCATGACGGCGCGCATCTGCGCCGGTCCTTCACCACCGCCGTCATGCCAGTTGAGCGACAAGCCCAACGCGTCCTGCACTTCGGGTGTCGGCGGGCCGCCGAAGCCCGGCGTGCCGGCGCCCATGCCGGGATACGTCGAGAGGCCGTCGATGTCGTCCCGCGTCAGGCCGGCGTCGGCAATGGCCGCCAGCGCCGCGTCCACCGTCAGGTCGAGGTCGGAGCGACCCAGGCGGCGCCCCACATCGGACTGCCCGATGCCCGAAATGATGGCCCGGCGCTCCAGCGGCTCCTCCATCGGACGCGGGCTCACGACGCCTCCTCCACCGGCGTGAAGAGCGGCAGCCAGACATCGTCGACGTGTTCGAACAGCACGCGCACCGGCATGCCGATGCGCACGTCTTCGGGCTCGACGTCAACCAGGTTGGTGGTCAGGCGGACGTCGGGCTGCTCGTCGATCGACACCCAGGCGATGATGTAGGGGTCGCTCCCGGGAATCCACTGCTGGTAGTTGACCGTGAACGTCTCGACGTGGGCCAGCCCGCTGACGGCTGCCGGCGCCACGTTGCGCGACAGGCAGCGCGGACAGATGGGACCCGGCGGATGGATGTAGAACCCGCAGTCGTTGCAGCGGAGGAAGCGTAGGACGCCGTCCTCGCCGGAAGTCCAGAAGAACGTGACGTCGTCGTCCAGGCGCGGCAGGAGACGCAGCATCGGGCCGTTGGCAACCATGGCCGCATGTTGGCACAGGCGCGCCGACCGGCAACAACCGGCGCTGCGACTGCCCCCGGGCCCGGACCGCACCGGTGGCACCGGGCACTGTCGACGCGCTCAGGCCCCGCCCAGCACGCCAGCGTCCACCAGGGCGTCCCGAGCCGCCTCCACGCCGCGCACGTGCCGGGCGGCGAACCCGGCCCCCTCGGCAGCCTCCACGTTGACGAGGTTGTCGTCGAGGAAGAGGACCCGCTGGCGGGGGACAGGCAGGCGTTCGGCCACGGCCGAGAAAATAGCGGCATCCGGTTTCACTAGTCCGAGCTCGAAGGAGAGGAAGTGGAAGGCGAAGGCCTGGGTCAGCGGGATCGCCTCGTAGTTGGCCGCCCACTGGAAGGCGTTCATGTTCGAGAGGAACCCGGCCGGGACGCGGGCCTGCACGGCGTCGACCAGCTCGAGCGCGCCGGCGAAAGGGGGCTCGGGCCAGCCGCCGAACTCCTGCAGGAAGGCCGCCGGCGCCAGCTCCAGACCCCAGTCGGCCACCATCCCCTCTGCGAACTCCCCGGGCGTGCAGCCGCCGGCCTCGAACCGCTGCACCCACGGGCAGCCGAGCCAGCGGGCCCACAACGCCTCGTCGCTGTCGATGCCGGCCAGCGCCCGCATGGCGGCCACCCCGCCGGGCTGAATCAGCACGCCACCGAGGTCAAAGAGGACGAGGTCGATCCGGCCGGCCGTCACGCCTGGGATGCTAGGGCTCGACCATTCCGGACAGATTTGAGTACACTCTTTTCTGCAGACAACATGGGCGGGACGAGACAAGACGAGACGAGGGGCACCAACTCCGGGAGACCGGGGCACCAGGGAACCGGGGCGGGCAACGCCGCTCCGACAGTGACGAAAGGGAGGACCGCGTGAAGCTGTCCATGACGTTGAATTACGCCGGCGGGTTCGAGGAGTCGGCACGCCAGGCCGTGGCGCTGGAGAAGGTCGGGCTCGATGTCGTCTGGGTCGCCGAGGCCTACAGCTTCGACGCGCCGAGCTTCATGGGCTTCCTGGCCGCCAAGACCGAGCGCGTCGAGATCGGCTCGGCCATCCTCCCCATTTACAGCCGCACACCCACGCTGATCGCCATGACTGCCGCCGGGGTGGATGCAGTGTCCGGTGGTCGCTGCGTCCTCGGCCTCGGGGCCTCGGGCCCGCAGGTCATTGAGGGCTTCCACGGCGTCCCCTACGACCGCCCCCTCACCCGCACGCGCGAGATCATCGACGTCTGCCGCCAGGTGTGGGCCCGCGAGGCGCCGCTTGTCCACGACGGCGCGGCGTACCACATCCCTCTGCCGCCGGACGAGGGCACGGGACTGGGTAAACCCCTCAAGCTGATCAACCACCCGGTGCGGCCCCGCATCCCGATCTGGGTCGCCGCGCTGGGCGAGAAGAACGTGGCCATGACGGCCGAGGTGGCCGACGGCTGGCTGCCGATCTTCTTCTTCCCCGAGAAGGCCAAGGAGGTCTTCGGCCCCTCGCTGGCGGCCGGCACGGCGAAGCGGGACCCCTCGCTCGGGACGTTGCAGATCGCCGCCGGCGGGATCTTCGCCATCGGCGAGGAGTCCGAGGTCGCACCGATCCGCGAGCTTGGTCGCGGCGCGGCGGCGCTCTACATCGGCGGCATGGGGGCGAAGGGCAAGAACTTCTACAACGCACTGGCGTGCCGCTACGGCTACGAGAAGGAGGCGGCCGAGATCCAGGACCTGTACCTCTCGGGTCAGAAGAAGGAGGCGGCCGCCTTGGTGCCCTCCGAGCTGCTCGAGGCGACGTCGCTCTGCGGCCCCGAGTCCTACATCAAGGAGCGGGTGGCGGCCATGGCCGAGGCAGGCGTGACGCATCTCAACGTCACCCCCGTGGGCGAGGACCCGGTTGCCATGGTCGAAAAACTGCGAAGCTGGGTGTAGTCGACCTCAGCGCTGGGCGTCGCGCAGCGCTTCTTCGAAGCCGCTGACACGCAGCGCGGTGATGCGCGTGCCGTCGGTCTCGAACACGTCATGGACCGAGTTCTCGGCGCCGCCCAGGCGGACGTCGATGTCGACCTCAATCCGGGAGCCCTCGAAGGTCGGAGTGCGCGGAGCGGGCCGGAAGTCCTCGTAGGTGAACGTCTTGTCGAGGTAGTAGCCACTGATGGCGTCGAGTCCCTGCAGTCGGATGTCCCCGCTCTCGAACACGGCGTCCTCGGTGAACAGGGCGCGCACGAGGTCGATCTCCTGCGCCGTCACCGCAGTGAAGTAGTCGTCGAGGAGCCCGCGCAAGCCGTCGTGCCGCGACGGGAGCCCGTACTGCCGGCGCGCGTTGAGCCCCAGCACGTGCACCTGGGTGGCGGTGCGACACGGGGCGACAGTGGACCGGATGGCTTCCACGGCGCCGGGGAAGGTGGCGTCGTGGTGGGGGTAGTCGCTGCCCCAGACGATGCGGCTCTCGCCTACGAACGGCACCAGGGCCGGCAGCGTGTGCTCGTCGACCTCGAAGCTGATCGCACACTGGCGAGCGAAGTACTCCGAGGGGCGCAGCGCCATGTCGGGGCAGAAGCCGCCGAACGACTCGGCCTGCTCGTCCAGGCGTTCCAGCCAGAAGGGCGCCCAGCCACCCGAGGACTCCAGAAAGAGCAAGCGCAGCCCCGGGTGGCGCTCGAGCGTCCCGAAGGCGATCAGCTGGGCACAGGCCAACATGGCCTCGAAGGAGTGGGACACCGCATGGAGGATGAGCGGGCTGAAGGGGCGGTCCGAACCCAGGGTCGGCACATCCACCGAACTGCCCTCGTGGATGCCGATGGGCACACCGAGCTCCTCGGCCGCCTCCCACACCACGTCGTAGGCGCGGTCGGAGAGCGAGCGGCCCAGACAGGGGTTGGGCCGGACGAAGCCCGCGACCAGACCCAGCTCGTCGACGCCGCGCCGGAGCTCGCGCGCCGCGGCCACCGGGTCCTGCAGCGGGAGCATCGCCGCCCCGAAGAGCCGGCGCGGGTCGGCGGCGCAGTAGCCGGCGAGCCACTCGTTGTAGGCGCCGGCGAGGGCGACCGCCGCCGCCGGGTCCGCCAGCAACGAGAAGTACAACCCGATGGTCGGGTACAGCACGGCCTGGTCGATGCCCTCGCTGTCCATATCGAGCAGGCGGGCTGCCGGGTCCGACCCGCCCGGCTGGGCGTCCGCCAGCGGGCGGAACGACGCCGGGTCGTCGAAGGTCGAGCCCGGACGGGTGAGGTTGCCCAGCGGCACCGCCAGCAGTTCGGTGTCGCCGACGACAACGTGGTCGTAGCCGGAACGATCGGTGCTGATGCGGGGCCGGTACCGGTCCGGCAGACCGGCCCAGGCGGCCTCGGGCTCCACCACGTGGCCGTCGGCGTCGACGATCGGGCCGGCGCGGGGTGGGAGCGGAGGATGGCCGCGCCCGCTCATGTGGCCGGAATGCGCCAATCGTCGACCAGCGGGAGCCGATGGCGGAACAGGCGGCTGGCGTTGCCGCCGGCCACCGCCCGCAGCTCGTCGTCGGGCAGCGAGCCCCAGGTGGCGCTCAGCACGGACTGCGTGTCGGGCCAGGACGAGTCGGCGTGCGGGTAGTCGCTCTCCACCATGATGTGGTCGACGCCGATGACATGGCGCTGCGCCACGGCGGACGGATCGTCAATGGAGCAGAACCAAAAGTTGCGCCGGAGCACCTCGCTCGGCAGCAGGTCCGTGGGCCAGGCGGTGCTCTCGGTGCCCGAAGCCGAATGGCTCAGGACGTAGTCGGCCCGGTCCATCAGCATCGGCACCCAGCCGATGCCACCCTCGGACAGCGCCACCTGGAGGCCCGGGAACCGCAAGGCGACGCCCGACCAGAGCCATTCGCCGGCGGCCAGGAGGGCGTTCACGGGGAACACCGTGGGCAACAGCTCGAACGGGGGGTCAGGGGAGGGCAGCGGGGCCCAGGACGACGCGCCGGTGTGCAGGCAGACGATCGTCTGCGTCTCCTCGCAGGCAGCGAAGAAGGGATCCCAGGCGCCGCTGAAGATCGACGGCAGCTGCAATTGCGCGGGGAACTCAGGGAAGCTGACCGCCTTGAATCCCCGCGCCGCGTTGGTCCGCACCTCGGCCGTCGCCACCGCCACGTCAGCCAACCAGGGGAGCTGCAACGGGATGATGCGGTCCGGGTGTGTCCCCCCCCACACCTCGAGGTGCCAGTCGTTGAAGGCGCGCAGGCAGGCGAGGCCGAGGTCCTTGTCCTGTGCCCCGGAGTAGACGGCGCCACAGAAGCCCGAGACGAGCGACGGGAAGCACAGCGACGCCCAGATGCCGGCGCGGTCCATATCGAGGACGCGGGCGTCGATGTCGAAGCAGCCCGGGCGCATTTCGTCGAAGCGGGCCGGCTCCATGCTCCACTCCGTGCGTGGTCGCCCCACCACCGCGTTGAGACCGACGTTGGGATAGTGCTTGCCTTCGAAGACCCAGCTCTGGGCCCCGTCCTTCGTCTCGACGATCCGTGGGGCCGCCGCCGCCAGTGCGCTGGGCAGGCGATGCTCGAAGAGGTCCGGGGGCTCAATCAGGTGATCGTCGACCGAAATCACCGGCATCCGAATGGGCCGGGGCTCCGGGTCGGGCAGCAGGGTGGCGCGGCCCGGTGCGGGTCCTGTCTCGACTGTTCCCACGACGAGGTGACACTATCGTCACGGAGTTGTTCGGCCCGGGGGGCGCATGACCACACAGATCGATGGCCTCGTGACCGGCGTCGGCCTGCTGATCGACGGCGACGTCGTTGGCGGCGCTGCGGGCACCTACCCCGTCACCAACCCTGCCCGCCCCGCCGAGGTCGTGCTCGACGCCCCGAGCACCACGCCGGCACAGCTCGACCAGGCCGTGGCCGCCGCCCGCCGTTCGCAGCGGGCCTGGGCGGCACGGGTGCCCGAGGAGCGGGCTGCCCTGGTCATCGCCGCCGCCGAGGCAGGTGTGGCGGCCGTCGAGGCGCGTGATCTGGCTCGTCTGCTCACCCGTGAGCACGGCAAGACGTACATGGAGGCGATCTTCGACACGGCCACCATGGGTGGGATGGCGGCCGCCTTCGCTCCGCTGGTCGCCGAGGCTCTGGCGCCGCGTGAGCTCAGCGGCGGGTCGACCCGGGTGGAGTGGGTCCCGCACGGTGTAGTCGCCGCGGTCCTGCCCTTCAACTGGCCCGTCTCGGTGATGGCCAACAAGGTCCTGCCCGCCCTGTTGGCCGGGGACACCGTGGTGGTCAAGGCCCCGCCCTCATGTCCGGGCACGGTGTTGCTGGTCGCCGCAGCCATGGCCGAGGTGTTGCCTCCCGGAGTCCTCAACGTCGTCAACGGGCCCGATGCGGCACTCGGTGCTGCACTGGTGGGCCATCCCGATGTCGACATGGTCTCCTTCACCGGAGGTGTGGGAACCGGTCAGGCCGTCATGGCCGCGGCCGCCGCCACGACGCGTCCCGTCGTCCTGGAGCTCGGTGGCAACGATGCCGCCATCCTGGCGCCGGACGTGGTCGGCGACGCCGCGTTGGCCGATCGCATTGTGGAAGCGGCCTTCGTCACGAGCGGACAGGTCTGCATGGCGATCAAGCGTCTCTACGTCCATCGGGACCGGCTGGACGAGACGGTGGACGCGCTGGCCGGGCGGTTGGCCATTGAGACCGTGGGTGACGGTCTGGCCGACGACGTGACCATGGGCCCGGTGCACACGGCCGGGGCGCGGGACCGGGTCGAGGCCTTCCTCTCCGAAGCGGCCTCGGCGGGCGCGGTGCTCGTGCGCCCGGCGCAGCTGCGCCCGGAGGACGAAGGCAGCGGGGGGTACTTCGTCTCGCCGGCGCTGGCAGTGGCGCCTCGGCCGGACAGCAGCATTGTGCGCGAGGAGCAGTTCGCCCCCGCCCTGCCCGTCATTCCCTACGACGACATGGCGGAGGCGATTGCGGCGGCGAACGACACGCCCTTCGGCCTGTGCGCGTCGGTCTGGAGCAACGACGACGCGCTGGCGACCGAGGTGGCCTCGCAGCTCTCGGCCGGGACGGTCTTCGTCAACGCCCACGGCCTGTCTGCCATCGACATGTACGCACCGATGGGCGGGTGGAAGCAATCGGGCTTCGGGCTCGAGCTGGGAACCGAAGGCATGCAGGCGTTCGCTCGGCAGCGGGTCCGCGTCGTGCGACCGGGCCCCTTCGTTCAGGAGGAGTCGATATGACAGTGGCCATCCGCGGTGGGACGGTCGTCGACGGGACGGGGGCGCCGTCGGTGCGCGCCGATGTGCTGATCGACGGGGAGCGGATCGTCGCCGTGGGCGATGGTGCCGACGGCGTGCACGCCGACACCGTGATTGACGCCACGGACATGTTGGTGACGCCGGGCTTCGTCGACCTGCACACGCACTACGACGCGCAGCTCTTCTGGGACGCCAACGCCAGCCCGTCACCGTTGCACGGCGTGACCACCGTGCTCGGGGGGAACTGCGGCTTCTCGCTGGCGCCGATGGCACCGGAGCACGTCGACTACATCTCGCGCATGATGGCGCGGGTCGAGGGCATGCCGCTCGCCGCGTTGGTGGCCGGGGTGCCCTGGGACTGGGACTCCTTCGGCGACTGGATCGGCCGGCTCGATGGCCGCATTGCCGTGAACGCGGGGTTCCTGGTCGGGCACTCGACGCTGCGTCGCCTGGTCATGGGCGAGCGCGCAGTCGGGAGCGCGGCGGACGCCGGTGACATCGCGGGCATGGAGGCGGCGCTGCACACCGCGCTCGAGGAGGGCGCGCTGGGCTTCTCGACTTCCCAGGTCCACACGCACAACGACGGGGACGGCCAGCCCGTGCCTTCCCGTGCCGCGGCCCGGGAGGAGATGGAGCGCCTCGCCTCGGCCGTGCGCCAGCACGAGGGCACCACGGTCGAGCTCATCGTCGCCGGCTGTCTGAACGGCTTCAGCGAGGACGACATCGACTTCCTCAGCACCATGTCGTTGCTGGCGGATCGTCCGGTCAACTGGAACGTCCTCGGCGTCTCGGCCATGAACCCTGACGGGGCCTGGGGCCAGCTGGCGGCCGGCAGCGCGGCATCAGCCCGCGGCGCGACCGTGCTGGCGCTGACGCTGCCCCACACCATGCAGCTGCGCCTGAGCTTCGAGCACGGGGCCATCCTCGACGGCCTCCCGGGTTGGCGCGAGGTCTTCGCACTCCCGGTCCCCGCGCGCATCACTGCGTTGTCGGACCCGGCGACCCGCCGCCGCCTCGACGCCGGCGCGCAGTCCGACGAGGCCGGGATTCTGCGGCATCTGGCGGTGTGGGACCGCCTGATCATCGACGAGACATTCGCCCCGGAGAACGACGGCCTCGAAGGGACGACGGTGGGGGAGGTGGCGCGCCAGCGCGGCCTGACGCCGTTCGATGCACTCCTCGACGTCGTGGTGGCCGATGGCCTGCGTACGGGATTGCGACCGCCCATGGGTGAATCCGAAGAGGATTGGGCACTGCGGGCACAGGTCTGGCAGGACCCGCGCGCCATCGTCGGCGGTTCCGATGCCGGCGCTCACCTCGACACCATGTGCGGCGCTATCTACTCGACCTCCATGCTGGGGGATGGGGTGCGGAAGCGTGGTTTGCTCAGCTGGGAGCACGCGGTACGGCTGCTGAGCGACGTCCCGGCCCGCCTCTACGGACTGCGAGACCGTGGTCGGCTGGTCCAGGGGGGCTTCGCGGACGTTGTCGTGTTCGACCCGACGACGATCGGCCACGGCGCGGTGCGCACCCGCGACGACTTGCCCGGTGGCGCCAGCCGCCTCTACGCCGATGCCGTCGGTGTCGGCCACGTTCTCGTCAACGGCACTGAGATCGTCCGCGACGGCGCATTCACCGGCGCCACCCCCGGACGCGTGCTGCGCTCGGGTCGTGACACCGACACCGTGCACGCGGGGTCGGACTGGGCCGGAATTCCGGCCTAAGCCGCTCCGCCTTGGGGCCGGCGTTCCGCCCTGAGCCATTCCGGCCTGAGCCCTTACGTTCCGGCGTGACGCGCGGCGCGCCCGCAGACAGGTGTCGCCGGCGTCGATCGAACACGGGGGTTGGGTGTTCACGGCGGGCTCCGATTCTCAGC
>DATCEZ010000190.1:0-10563 GCA_036509775.1 Acidimicrobiales bacterium | reverse complement strand
AGCGCGTCTTCGGCTCGTGCTTCATCGGCGCCTTCGCCGACGAGGTGGTCGTGGGAGCCGGAGCGCTCACCCCGATTCCCGATGCGGTGGACGACCGCGTGGCGGCGGCCTTCGGCGTCGCCTACAAGACGGCGTACCACGTGCTGCGCTCGGTGGCGGACCTCCAGCCGGGCGAGGAGCTCATTGTACTCGGCGCTGGTGGCGGAGTCGGTTCCGCCGCGGTGCAGCTCGGTGCAGCCCTGGGCGCCACCGTGACCGCGGTCGCGTCGTCACCCGAGAAACTCGAGGCGGCCAAGGCCTGTGGCGCCAGCCGCCTGATCGACCACCGCGCCGGCGACCTGCGCCAGGCGCTGCGCGAAGCCCTGCCGGGCGGGGCCGACGTCGTGATCGACCCGGTCGGCGGCGACCTGGCCGAGCCGGCCCTGCGCGCGCTGCACTACGGCGGCCGCTTCGTGACCGTGGGCTACGCCGGCGGCGCCATCCCCCGCATCCCGCTGAACCTCGTCCTGCTCAAGGGCATCCACATCCTCGGGTTCCAGTTCAGGGACTTCGCCATGCACCAGCCGGCCGACATGCTCCGCAACGACCGCGAGCTCCTGGACCTGCTGGCCGAGGGCCGCGCCGCCCCCCTGATCGGGGCCGAGTTCGACCTGGCCGACGTGGTGGCCGCCCTGCGCCACGTCGCCGACGGCAAAGCGGTGGGCAAGGTGCTCCTCGCGGTGACACCCCCGGGCTGAGGCCCGGCGGACCCGGGGGGCGGCCCCCCAGGCACAAGGCTATTGTCGACGTCGATGTCAGTTTTCGATGTTGTGGACCGCCGGGCTCGCTCCCGAGCAGGGCGGACAGAGGGAGGGTTCCGTTGACCGCAGTCATGGAGGGCGTCCGCGTCCTCGAAGTAGCCGAGCACACCTTCGTGCCGGCGGCCTCGGCGCTCCTGGCCGACTGGGGCGCCGATGTCATCAAGATCGAGCCGATTGAGCGGGGCGACGCCATGCGCGGCCTGGCCGCCACCGGGGTCGTCTCCATCAGTGGAGACGTGCACGCCCTGCTGGAGCACTCGAACCGGGGCAAGCGCAGTCTCGCCCTCGACCTCACCACGGACGAGGGGCTCGACATCCTCTACAAGTTGGTCGCCACGGCCGACGTGTTCCTGATCAACAAGCTGCCGCGGGTGCGCAAGAAGCTCAGCATTGAGCTCGAGGACATCCGGAAGCACAACCCGAACATCATTTACGTGGCCGGCACCGGCCAGGGCGAGCGCGGCCCCGACGCCGACAAGGGCTCCTACGACTCCCTCTCCTTCTGGTTCCGGGCCGGGGTCTCCCTCGGGGCGACCCCGACCGACCAGGAGCGACTGGTCGGCCCCCCGGGGCCGGGCTTCGGGGACTCCATCGGGGCCATGACCATCGCCGGCGGCATTATGGGCGCGCTCTTCCACCGCGAGCGCACCGGTGAGGCCACCACGGTCGACGTGTCGCTGCTCGGTACCGGCATGTGGGCCATGGGCCAGGCCTTCGCTCTCTCGCTCGTGAGTGGGACGCCCTGGGGCGGCCCGCCGGCGGGGGCACCGCGGCTGAACCCGCTCGTGCGCAACTACGAGACCAAGGACAAGCGATCCCTGTCGTTCTGCTGCCTGCAGGCCAGCCGCTACTGGGCCGAGCTGTGTGTCGCAGTCGGGCGGCCCGAGCTGGCCACCGACGCGCGCTTCGCCGACCACGCCGGCCTCATTGAGAACAGCCTGGAGGGACAACGGCTCCTCGAAGAGGCGTTCGCCGAGCACACGGTGGCCGAGTGGCGTGAGCTCTTGGCCGACTTCACCGGCCAGTGGTGCGTCGTGCAGGACACGCTCGAGTGCGCCGTCGACCCCCAGGCCGTCGCCAACGGCTACATGCAGGACTGCGAGACGGCGAGCGGTACGCCCTTCCAGTTGGTGGCCTCGCCCGTGCAGTTCGGCGGCGAGCCCGCGCCGGTGCGCCGGGCCCCCGAGTTCAACGAGCACGGCGACGCCATCCTCGAAGAAGTCGGAGTCGACTGGGATACCATCGTCGACCTCAAGGTGCGCTCGGTCGTTGGGTAGGTCGCGCGTCTTCGCAATCGTTTTCGTCAGTCGTTTCGTCAGTCGTTTTCGTCAGTCGTTTTCGTAACCGCTTGTTTCGTTTGTCAGGAGGAGACACATGTCACTGTTCGATGCATTCCGCTACGACGGAAAGCGAGTCCTCGTTGTCGGGGGCGCCACCGGTATGGGCGCGGCTGCGGCCGAGCTGGTGCAGGACGCCGGCGCCGAGGTCGTCGTGATGGACTTCGCCGAGGTGAAGCTGCCCGGCGCCAAGGCCATCCACGTCAACCTGGCCGAGGAAGCTTCCATCGACGCCGCGGTCGACGAGTGCGGGGGGCCGATCCACGCCCTCTTCTCCTGCGCCGGTGTGGCCGACGGCACGCCCGGCATTGAGAAGATCAACTTTGTCGGTCACCGCCACCTCATCAACCGGATGCTGGCCGGCGACATGCTGCCGCGCGGCTCGGCCATCGGCTTCATCTCCTCGGCGGCCGGCCTGGGCTGGGAGGCCAGCCTCGGCGAGATCAAGGAGTACCTCGACACGCCCGACTTCGACTCCGGTGCGGCCTGGGCCCAGGAGCACGGCTACGCCGACTACTTCCACTCGAAGCAGGCAGTGTGTGCCTACGTCGCCCGCGAGGCGTTCCCGCTGCTCAAGCAGGGCATCCGCATCAACGCCATCTGTCCCGGTCCGACGGACACGCCGCTGGCCCAGGCCAACGCGGACATGTGGCTGGCGTTCGGCGCCGACTTCCGGGAGGAGACGGGCATTGAGGCCTCCACCCCGTTGGAGCAGGCCTACCCGCTCGTGTTCCTCTGCAGCGATGCCGCGGCCGCCATTTCGGGAATCACCCTCATCAGCGACGTCGGCTACGTGAGCTCCGGGATCACCAACTCGTTCCCGCCGGCCAACGCGGCCGCCGGGTTCCTGCTCGCCCGCAGCTGGGACTGACAGTCCAAGCGGCTCTGCCGCCTCTTGGCGCTCAGGAGTTGTCGGCTGCGGCCGGCTTCTCCGGGCGCCAGTAGACGCCGAGGAGACCGGCCGCACCGAGACCACCGGCGCCCACCGCGATGCCGAAGCCGGGCCAGCCCCACAGGTGCTGCAGCGCACTGACGTGCCCGTCGATGCTCCAGTCGCCGGGCCCGATGGTGCCGATGGCGACGGCCACGAGGGTCAGAGTCATGACGTACTCGTAGCCCTCGCCCGGCCGGAAGATGAAGAACCCGTTCTTCATGTGGTTGGTGATGAAGGCCACCAACATGACGCCGACGACTCCGGCGGCGGCGATCGGGGTGAAAAGGCCCAGCACGAGGGCGGCGCCGGCCGCCACCTCGACCAGGCTGGCCATCCAGGCGTGGAGGATCCCCGGCTTCATGCCGAGCGATTCGAACCAGCGCGCCGTGCCGGCGATTTTCCCGCCCCCGTAGATGTGGTTGATGCCGTGGGCCAGGAAGACGGCCCCGACGGTCACCCGCAGGATCAGCAGCGCCATGTTGACCGAGGATGTGCTCAGGTCCCCCAGGATCACGTGCGTCACGCTCACACCTTCCTTCTCACTGGTTCGCCCTCAATGGATTGCCTGGACCGGATCGGCCCGCCAAGCGGGCTCGTTCCGCAGGATCTTCGGCGACAATGCCCCTCTCTATCAACTCCGGGGCCCCGGCGGGGTGATCAGAGGCCCTTGTAGACCTGGCCGTCCTTCATGACGAAGCTGACCTGCTTGGTCACCCTGATGTCCTCGGTGGGGTCGCCGGGCACGGCGATGACGTCGGCCAGATAGCCGGGGGTGAGCTGCCCCAGGTCGTGCGCCCGCTCCACCAGGTCGGCGCTGGTCAGGGTGGCCGCCTGCAGGGCCTGGGTGGGCGTCATGCCCCGGTCGCACATAGCGATGAGCTCGTCGGCCTGGGTCCCGTGCGGAATGGCCGGCGCGTCGGAGCCGCAGGCGATCTTGACGCCCGCTGCGAGGGCCTTGGCGAACATCTGCCGGGCCTGCGGGAAGATCTGGGCTGCCTTGGCCTGCAGGATCGGATGGATGCGGTCGATCGCCATGTGGTCGGCCAGCGCGGTGGTGCCGACCAGGAATGTCCCGGACTCGGCCATCAATTTGATGGTGTCGTCGCTCGCCAGCGAGCCGTGCTCAATGCAGTCGACGCCGGCCCGGATGCAGGCCCGGATCCCGGCGTCGCCGTGGGCGTGCGCCGCCACCCGCAGCCCGTTGCGGTGGGCCTCGTCGACGATGGCCGCCAGCTCCTCGTCGGAGTACTGCTGAGCCCCGGCCGCCGAGCTGAAGGACATCACGCCGCCGGAGGCCGAGATCTTGATCAGCTTGGCCCCGTACTTCATCTGGTAGCGGACCGACTTGCGCACCTCGGACACGCCATTGGCGATGCCCGACTCCACGCTCTGGGGCATGATGCCGGGCGCCAGACCCTGGAACATGGTCGGATCGAGGTGGCCGCCGGTCGGGGTGATGGCGTGGCCGGCCGGGAAGATGCGGGGACCGGGGAACCAGCCCTGCTCGACGGCTTTGGCCAGGTCGACATCGAGCAGGAAACCGGCCGTGTAGACCATCAGCCCGAGGTTGCGCACGGTCGTGAACCCGGCCATCAGTGTCGTGTTGCAGTTCACCGCGCCGCGCAGCGTCCGGTAGACGGGAGAGTCCTTCACGCCGTGCATCGGGTCGGGCAGCCCGTCGGGTCCACCGGGTCCCCCGATGAGCATGTTGAGCTCCATGTCCATCAGGCCCGGGAGCAAGGTGACGTCACCCAGATCGATCTCGGTGGCGCTGCTCGGGAGCTCGGCCGGGTTGACGCCGACGATCCGGTTCCCGTCGATCACGAAGACGGCGGGCTCGCGCACCTCGCCCGCCACGACGTCAAGCCAGCGATCGGCTCGCAGGATGATCACGTCACTCATTCGGGGTCTCCTCTTCAGTTCTTCGACCGGCTAGCGGATCGGCTCATCGCCGCTCATGGTGGTGCGGTGCATTTCGCGCCCCGACGTGGGGTCGTAGGGGTGCACCCGGTGCATGACGCCGGTGTTGTCCCAAATGACCAGGTCGCCCACCGTCCACTCGTGCCGGTAGACGCGCTCGGGGGCCGTCGACCGTGCAAGCAGGTCGTCGAGCAGCGCCTTGCCCTCGGCGAGCTCCAGGCCGACAACGTGGGAGGCCGAGACGCCGATGACCAGTGAGCGCCGGCCCGATCTGTGCTGCCAGACGAGCGGGTGTTCCTTGTCGGGCTTCGAGCGCCACCCCGCCAGCTGCTCGGGCGTGGGATCCGGAAAGATGAGGCGCTGCGAGGCCTCGAGGGAATGCAGCACGCGGAGGTCCTCGTACTGCGCCTTCTCGGAGTCGGTGAGGTCGTCGTAGGCAGCGTAGGTGCTGGCGAATTCGGTCTCGCCTCCTGCGTCGGAGATCACACGCGCGCTGAGCATGGTTGCCTTGCTGGGGATGTCGTCCTGCGCACCGTCGATGTGCCAGAAGATCGTCCCCCGCAGGTAGGCGGCGGTGGAGCTCTTGGTCGGATCGAGCGTCACGTTGAAGATCCGCGGCGGTGCGGCGGGCTCGGTCTTTCCGACGTCGTCGAGTCGCTTCGAGAAGGCGACCTGCGTGTCGTCGTCGACATGGAGCTCACGGAAGACCAGGACGCCGTTCTCCTCGAGCGCATCCATGCATGCCTTCGGGAGCGCGTCGTCGGACAGCAACTGCGCCGGGTCGACCCACAGCACCTCTGCCCCGACCGTCGCCCCCAGTTTCCTGGTGGTCAGCTCGGCCATGCTGCTGCTCCTCTCATAAATGCCAGCCGCCGTTCACGTTGATCTGCTGGCCAGTGATGTAGCCCGCCTCTTCGGAGCAGAGGAAGACGCAAGCCGCAGCGATGTCGTCGGGCGTGCCGAGGCGGCCCAGCGGGGCCCGGGCGATCACCGCGTCCACGTTCATGGTGCCGGCGTCGATCGGCCGCCGCATCATGGGGGTGTCGATGACGCCGGGGGGAATGGTGTTCACCGTGATCTGATGCGGCGCCAGGTCGAGGGCCAGCGCCTTGGTGAAGGCAATGACACCGCCTTTGGACGCCACGTAGTGGGACATGCGACGCGTCCCGGACTGGGCCGAAGAGGACGAAATGGTGACGATGCGACCCCAGCCAGCCTCGACCATGTCGGGCACGGCGGCCTGGAGGCAGTGGAAGGTGCCCGTGAGGTTCACGGCGATCATGCGATCCCACGCCTCGGCGCTGATGTCGAGGAACTCTGTGAAGCCTTCGATCCCGGCGCTGGTCACCATGATCTCCACCGGCCCGAGGACGGACCGCACCTCGGCCAGCGCGGCATCGATGGCGGCCCGGTCACTGACGTCGACCGTCACGGCGGTACCGGTGCCGCCGGCGGAGGTGATCTCCTGGGCTACCGCCGCAGCCGCATCAGCATTGATGTCGAGCACGGCGACGCGCCGTCCGGCCTCGGCCAGCTGCCGGCAGATCGCCCGGCCCATGCCGGAGCCCCCTCCGGTGACCACCGCAACACGGCTCACGTGTGACCGTTGCTTTCCATACCGGCCTCCCCTTCTTTCAGCGCCCCTGACGCCCGGCCCCGGCCCGCGCGAATTGGTGCCGGTAGAGTGGTTGGATGTTATTGACAGTGCAAAATCTTGTCAAGTGTCCCTAGCAGCTGGCGATAGCAGAATGTACTATTTCTGAGAATATCATTTCCGTACTGAAAGGGGCCCCGCATGCGCATGGGTCTGCAGGTGAGCGCCGACCGCGGCCGCTACGCCACCAAGGTCGAGAAGCTCCAGGCGGATGCCCACTGGGCCGACGAGGCCGGGTTGGACTCGGTCTGGACGCCGCAGATCCCCGACGAGTTCGACGTCATGACGGCGGCCACGCTCATCGGCACGGCGACCTCGCGCATTGAGGTTGGCACGGCCATCGTCCCCCTCCAGCCACGCCACCCGATCGTGCTGGCCCAACAGGCGCTGTCGAACCAGGCCGTGTGCGAAGGGCGCTTCACGTTGGGGCTGGGCGTCTCGCACCACTGGATCATTCAGGACATGCTCGGCCTGCCCTACGAGCGTGGGGCGACGACCATGCGCTGCTATCTCGACGTCCTCGACCAGGCCCTGCGTGGCCCGGGCATGGTCGACGTGGACAACGAGCTGTTCACGATCCACAACCCTCTCGACATCACCGACATTGCGCCGACGCCGGTGATGATCGCCGCGCTGGGCCCGGTGATGCTGAAGCTGGCCGGCGAACGAGCCGCCGGCACCACCCTGTGGCTGGCCGACGAGCGCACCATCGGATCGCACGTCGTCCCGAGTATCACGAAGGCCGCCGAGGCAGCAGGTCGGCCGGCGCCCCGCATCCTGGCCGGCGTCCCCGTCTGCCTCTGCCGGGACGACGAGGTGGAGGCCGCCGTGGCACGCACGAACCGCACGCTCAGCGAGGTGGAGGCGTCCCCGAACTACGTCAAGCTGATGGAGCACGGTGACGCCACCGGCATCGGAGACGTCCTGGTCTGCGGCAGCGAGGCCACCATGGAGAAGCGTCTCCGCAGCTTCGCCGACGCCGGCCTGACCGACTTCAACGCGCGGATCGTGCCGTTGGGTGAAGGCCGGGACGAGCTGAAGGCATCAGCTGAGCGCACCCGTGAGTTCCTCGCCGCGGTCGCTCCGTCGCTGCGGGGCTGAGCTCCCCTTCGGGCTCAGCCGGCGCGGCGGGTGACGAGACCGCCCGAGAGGAAGGCCCACAGCTGGGTGGCGGCGTGCTCGCCGTTCGCCGGCTCTTCGCTTCCGCTGATGGTGTGCGCATAGGCGGCATTGAACATGACGGTCGACAAAATGGCTCCGGCCACCTCGGCATGATTGAGCCCCTTGGGGACATCGCCAGACTGCGCGGCGTCGTCGAGGACCGTTTCCAGCAGAGTCACGAGCGGGACGAAGGCGCGGGACGCTTCCGTTTGATGGGCGGTGAGCAGCTGGTGACAGAACTCGGCCATGACCGGGGTGGGATTGTTTTTCGAGGGCCGGCCCTTGGGCGCCGGCAAGCACATGCGGTAGTACTCCACGACAAACGTGTGCAGCCGCTCGAGCGGCGTGTCCTGGCGAGCGAGCTGCTCCTCGAGCCGGTCCGCCGTCGAGAGGATCGCCTCGTCGAAGAGCGCCAGCAGCAGCTCGTGCTTCCCGGCGAAGTACTGGTAGAAGCTCCGCAACGACTGCCCGGAGCGGTCCACCACCTCCTGCACGGTGAACTCCTTGCCCGATTCAGCCCGGGCCAGCAGCTCGAAGCCGGCATCGAGAAAGCGCTGCACCCGTCCCTCGCTCCGGAGCCGAGCCGAGTCCAAGGACCGTGCCACGGCGAGGTCACGCCGTCGGACTGGTTCGGTGGCGGTGGTCGAACCTGCCGTGGAATCGTCGACTGACATTTCACCAGCTTAATGGCTGTTGTCTCAAACCGAGAGTACGACTCTCCCCAGGATGGGAGCCCTTTGGCAGCAAATCTGCACAGCCAATTCTGGCGCCCGGCACGAGCCTGGGGACCGGCGGCGTCCTCCCGATCCAAGGTATATGGCCAATTACGGTTTAGGAGAATGCTGTTATCGTGGGGACGACGTCCCTGGCGGAATGCCTGATCACGCACGAGAGGATTGAGGAGCGCGCGGCCGATGGACCAGTCCCAGATCGCCGACATCACGGAGATTGAGCAGCTGCTCGCCCGCTATGCCGTCGGGATGACCCGCGACGACATCGACGCCGTGATCGACGTGTTCACCCCCGATGGGACCTATAGCGCCTTCGGCGACACCTACGCCCTGGCGGACTTTCCCAGCCTCGTGGCGGCAGCGCCGAAGGGCCTCTTCCTCACCGGCACCCCGGTGCTCGAGCTCGACGGCGGCGCCGGCACCGGGACCGGACAACAGACGCTCTGTTTTGTCGACCAGACGACCCACCACATGCGCATCGGCTACTACACCGACACCTACCAGCGGACGCCCCAGGGCTGGCGCCTCCAGACCAGGGCCATGACCTTCCTCCGGCGCAGCGGTGCCCGCGACTCGGGCAAGGCGCACGACCCGACCCGACCCGCACCCTCGGCGGACGCGACGGCGTAGCGGCGGGCGGCGTGGAGCTCGACGAATTCAAACCGGCCGTCGACGCCTGGCTCGACGCGCACGCGAGCGAGCTGGCCTGCACGTTCGAGGGGATCGGGACGCTCGACGAGCAGATGGCACAGCTGCGCAAGGTGATGCGGCTGACCTACGACGCCAGCTTCATGCGCATGGGCTGGCCCGAGCGCGTCGGGGGCCTGGGCGGCTCCAACTTGTTGCGCGCCTACCTCGGTGAAGTGCTCACGGCGCGCGACCTCGTGGAGCCGGGGATCTACTCCATGCCCGAGGTACTGGCCCCGACCATGATCGACTACGCGCCCGAGACGCTGGCGGCCGACATGGTGCCGCGGCTCCTGCGCGGGGAGGAGATCTGGTGTCAAGGGTTCTCCGAGCCCGGAACCGGCAGCAACCTGGCTTCCCTGTCCTGCCGGGCCACCCAGGACGGTGATTCCTGGCGCATCAACGGCCAGAAGGTGTGGACGAGCCTCGCCCAGTACGCACAACGGTGCGTGCTGCTGACGCGCACGGGGACGACCGAGTCTGCGCACAAAGGGATCACCGCGCTGTTCGTCGACATGGACAGCGCCGGCATCACGGTGCGGCCGATCGAGACGATGCACGGAGCCCGGGAGTTCTGCGAGGTCTTCTTCGACGACGTCGCAGTGCCGCTCGACCGCGTCCTGGGCGAGGTCGATCACGGCTGGTCCATCGCCATGGACCTCCTGCCATACGAACGGAGCACGGCACTGTGGCACCGGGCCTCATATCTACAGCGGCGCCTGGAGCAACTCGTCCTTGCCGCTCCGGCTGACGCGCTCGATCCTGTCGCCGTCGGTGAGGCGACCGAGCTCTTATGGGCCTTCCGGGCCCGCTCCCGGGCCACGCAGCGCAGGCTCGCCGGCGGCGAGACGCTCGGAGCAGAGACGTCCGTCGACAAGGTCCTGGTGGCGACGGCCGAGCAGGCGGTGTTCGACCTCGTCTCCGAAGGGCTGGGCGTGGATGTGGCGTTGGGCGACGACCCCGTCAGCAAACGCTGGCGGGCCGAGTTCCTGTATTCCCGCGCGGCCACCATTTACGGGGGCAGTGCCGAGATCCAGCGCAACATCATCGCCCGCCGGCTGCTCGACCTGGGGGCGGACCGTTGATGGAGGCGACGGAGCGCGCCCTGTTCGAAGCCAGCGTCCGGCGTGCCACCGAGACCGCCGACGGCGTCGCGCTCAGTGGCGCGCTCGACGACCTCGGCTGGCGCGACGCACTCGAGGCCGATCGGCCCAGTGCCGTCTCAGTGCTCTTCGAGTGCCAAGGGGCGGCGACGGCCAGCTCGGCCGCGCTCGATTGGCTGCTGGCCTCCGCGCTCGGTGCTGACGCTGCCGGTCGTGGCGACGCTGTCGTCCTCCCG
>DATCEZ010000189.1:0-3829 GCA_036509775.1 Acidimicrobiales bacterium | reverse complement strand
GTCAGACCCGCGCCGCCGTCCCGGCACTGGCGGCCACCGCGACCGGCCACGCCGACGCACGCTGCCGCGAGGCCGCGGTGGCCGCGCTGGGCGCCCTCGGTGATGTGGCCGGTCTGCCGGCCGTCCTCGAGGCGTTGCACGATTCGCCCACGGTGCGCCGGCGCGCCACCGTCGCGCTCGCCGGCTTCGACGACCCGCGGGTGACGCCCGCACTGCGGGCGGCGACCGAGGACCGGGACTGGCAGGTGCGCCAGGCGGCCGGCGAGTTGCTCGACGAACCGGCGCCCTGAACCGTCGCCGACACGCCGTCGGTCGACACGCCGTCGGTCGACACGCCGTCGGGTTGATTCAGTCGTCGTCGGTGAAGAGCCGCTTCAGGCGGTCGAAGGACTCGAGGCACACGCCGGCGCCCTGCACCACGCACTCGAGCGGCGTGTCGACGAGATGCACCTGGACCGCCGTGGCGTCGGCCAGGCGCTGCGTCATGCCGCGCAGCAGTGCGCCGCCGCCGGTCAGGTGGATGCCTTGGAAGATGATGTCCTGGGCCAACTCGGGCGGTGCCTCACCGAGGCACTCGGTGGTGGCCGCCACGATCGACGCCACGTTGTCCTCCAGCGCGCCGCGCACCTCGGCCGGCGACAGGACGACGGTCTTGGGCCGGCCGGTGGCGACCTCGCGCCCGCGGATCTCGGCTTGCTGCTCGTGGTCGTGGGGCGCGGCGGAGCCGATGGCCAGCTTGACCGCCTCGGCCGTGCGCTCCCCGACGGCCACGCCGTACTCGTGGCGCACGTAATTCTGAATGGAGGCGTCGAAGTCGAAGCCCCCGCAGCGCAGCGCCTGCACCGCCACGACGCCACCCAGCGAAATGACGGCCATCTCCGCCGTGCCGCCACCGACGTCGACCACCATGTTGCCCACGGGCTCGTGAATGGGCAGCCCCGCCCCGATGGCGGCGGCCATCGGCTGCTCAATGAGGAAGCTGGCCGACGCGCCGGCCCGACGCGCCGCCTCCTTCACGGCGCGGCGCTCGACGGCCGTAATGGCCGACGGGACGCAGATCAGGACCTTGGGCCGGTTCAGGCGGCTCACACCGACGCGCCGCAACAGCACGCTGAGCATCCGCTCGGTGACCTCGAAGTCGGTGATGGCGCCGCCGCGCAGCGGCCGCTCCGCCACGATGTACCCCGGCGTCCGGCCGATCATCTGCCAGGCGTCGGTGCCGATGGCGAGCACCTCGCGGCTGCGCGAATCGAGCGCGACCACGGTCGGCTCGTTCAGGACCAGGCCCTTCCCCTTGGCATAGACAAGCGTGTTGGCCGTCCCAAGATCGATGGCCAGGTCGCGTGACATGCGGCCTCATGGTACGGCCAGGCGGTCGGCCGACGGCACTTTCCTGGTCTTTCTCGGTATCGTCGCCCTCGTGAGCGACGCGCCCGAGGAGCCCGAAGACGGTGCGCCGGGCCCTGGTGAGGGCGCCGGAAGCGGCCCGGACGAGCCCGATGCACCGCTCCGGGGCTGGATAGACCCCGACGACCGGCTGTGGCGCCACCCCAGCGAGGTGGCAGGCCCGGGCCCGGCGGCGGGCACCCCATCCCCGTTCCCTCCCCCGCCCCACCACAACTACCGGAGCGCCGTCATGGTGCTGGTGGGGGTCGGGGCCGTCATGGCCGTTGTCGCCTGGGTCATCGTCCTGCTCTCCCCCGCGTCCGAACACCCCCTCGAATCCGCCCCGCAGGACACCGCGGCCAACAGCCCGCTGACGACCCTGGCCGGCGTGCAGAACGCGCTGCCGGCCGCGGCAGACGCCGTCGGGCATTCCATGGTGGAGCTGCAGGCGACGACGACCCACGGCACGGTGCTGCTCGTCGGCGTAGCCGTCGCCGAGGGCGGGCTCGTCGCCACCACGGCCGATCTCCTGGCCGGCCTACGCCACCTCGACGTGGTCGGGCCCGGTGGCGCGCTCCAGGCGGCCTCGGTGGTGGCCATGGACAAGGCGTCCGACGTGGCGCTGGTCAACGTGCCCGAGGACCTGCCGGTGGCGCCCTTCGCCGACGACACCGACCTCCACGGCGGGGATGCTGACATGGCCCTTACCTTCGTGCCCGCCGGTGGCCACGCCATCGCACTGCACTGCACACCCGGTGCGGTCACCACCGTCGGCGCCGCCATCGCCAGTGGCCCCGCCACCACCATGCCGTCCATCACCTCGTCCCCCGCCACCCCGGCCGTTATGGCCGGCGAGCCGCTGCTCAACGCCCACGGGTCCGTGCTCGGCATCCTCTACAACGCCGATCCGGCCACGTCCCCCGCCACCTTCCTTCCGAGCGACCTCGTCGTGGGCGTGGCCGACGACCTGCGCTCCCAGGACCGGGTGGTGCACGGCTGGCTCGGAGTGCAGGGGACCGACGCCCCCGGCGGTGCCGGCGCCAAGGTGGCCCAGGTCCAGTCCGGCGGACCGGCGTCCGGCCGCCTGCAGGTGGGCCAGCTGATCACGGCGGTGAACGCCACCCCGGTGCGCACCATGGCCGAGGTGCGGGCCCTGCTCTACGTCCTGCCCCCGGGAAGGCCCATCACCGTGTCGGTGGCGCAGCCCGCCGGCACCAAGGTCGTGGACATCACCCTGGGCACCTCCTCCTAGCATGCGAGGGTGAGCATGTTCGGTTCCAGCGACCCCGACAATCCGATGGGGGGCCTCCTCGGCGACCTGATGAAGGTCATCGGTTCGGGGCCCGGGTCAGGTGACAACTGGTTCGAGGCCGCCCGCTCCCTGGCCTACGGCGTGGCCACCGACGGCGGCGAGGACGAGAACCCCGACCCGTTGGTGCGCATCGCCTTCGAGGAGCTGGCCCGCGTCGCTGAACTGCACGTGGTCGAAGCCACCGGGATCGGGGCCGGCGCCGGTGTCGGCGGCGTCGCCTTCGAGGCGGTCGGGCCCGGGCAATGGAGCTTCCGCGTCTTGGAGGCGTACCGGCCCGTCCTCAAGTCCATGGTCGAGGCGCAGCAGCAGGGGGCGGGGGCCGTGCCGACGTCGATGGACCTGAGCGAGCTCGACCCCGAGGGCGCCGGCGGGCTCAGCGGGCTGCTCGGGCAGTTCGCCCTCACGCTCGGCCCGGTCTTCCTCGGCATGCAATTCGGCTCTGCCGCGGGGCACCTGGCCCGGCGCGCCTTCGGGCAGTACGCCCTGCCGCTGCCCTGGCCCGAGTCGCCCACCCTCCTCCTGGTGCCGGGCAACGTGGCCCGCTTCGCCGAGGACTGGAGCCTCCCGCTCCAAGAGGTCCAGCTCTGGGTCTGCCTGCGCGAGCTCACCATGCATGCGGTGCTGACGCGGCCCGGCGTGCGCGCCTCGCTCATGACGCTGCTCGGTGACGCCTCGGCGCACGCGGCGGCGGCGCAGCGCTCCATCGTGGAGCGCCTGGGCGACGGCCTGGGCGACCAGGCGTCGCTCGAGGAAGCCCTGGGCGATCCCGAGGCGCTGCTGTCGGACCTCATCAGCCCCGAGCAGCGCAACATCTCGGCCACGCTCACGGCGCAGACCACCGCCATCGGGGCCTACGTGGATCACATCACGGCCGGCATCGCGGAGAAGCTGACGTCGTCACCTTCGGCGCTGCGCGAGGCCTGGTACCGCTACCGCATTGAGGAAGGAAAGGGCGAGCAGGCCTTCGCCGGCCTCTTCGGCCTCAACGTCGGCCAGGACGAGGTCGACCGGGGGCGTGCCTTCATCACCGGTGTGCTCGAGCGCGCCGACGAGAGCGCGTTGACGCGGCTCTGGTCCGACGAGCTCGACCTGCCGACTCCCGCCGAGGTCGACGCGCCCGGCCTGTGGCTC
>DATCEZ010000188.1:0-6330 GCA_036509775.1 Acidimicrobiales bacterium | reverse complement strand
AACTCGTGCGCCGGCGGCAGCTCCTCGCTCCACCTGGCCACCATGGCGGCCATCGCCCAGGACCGGCCCGTGCTGGCGCTCGGCGTCGAGAAGATGTGGACCGGCGACCGGGCCGGGACGATCGCCGGCATTGAGGACGGGCTCCCGGCGGAATACCGCCACGACCTGCACGACCGCCGCCACGCCGACGACAACCCCGCCGGCAGCATCCTGATGGGCCTCAACAACGGCTGGGCCCAACGCCTCATGGCCGAGGTCGGCGCCACCGTGCGCCAGATCGCCGCCGCGGCCGCCAAGGCCTTCGAGCACGCGGCGCGCAACCCACTGGCGCAGTTCCAACGGCGCGTGACCATCGACGAGGTCCTCGAGTCGCCCCAGGTGGCCGGCGTCCTGACCCGGCTCATGTGCAGCTCGTTCACGGACGGCGCGGCCGCCGTGGTGCTCGGCGGCCCGTCGGTCAACGCCCCGGCCTCGGCACCTCGTATCATCGGCTCGGTGGCGCGTTCAGGAAACGGATCCATCGACTATCACGACCGGATGACCCAGGCCGCAGACGCGGCGTGGGAGGCCTTCGGCTTCGGCCCCGGCGATGCCGACCTCGTCGAGCTGCACGACGCCACCTCCGCCGAGGAGCTCTACGCCCTCGAATCCCTCGGCTTCTTCGCGCCGGGTGAGGCCGGCCCCGCCACCGAGGCGGGCGACACCGGCCTCGACTCGCCCGGTCTCGTCGTGAATCCGAGCGGCGGCCTCGTGGGCCGGGGCCATCCACTCGGGGCCACCGGTCTGGCGCAGGTGGTCGAGCTGGCCACGCAGTTCCGCGGCCGGGCCGGTGACCGCCAGGTCACCGGGGCACGCCTCGGCGTGGCCGTGAACACGGGGGGCATCATCTACGGGGACGCAGGGTTCGTGGGCATCCACGCCGTACGCTCCGGATCCACCGCGTGAGGGGCATCAAAATCACAGGTTGGGGCATCGCGGTACCCGACAAGGTCGTCACCAACGACGACATGGCGGTCAACCTCAACACCAGCGACGCCTGGATAGTCGAACGCACCGGCATCCGCGAACGCCACATCGGGGGCACGACCTCCGGCCTGGCCATTGAGGCGGGGATGGCGGCGATGGCCCGGGCCGGCAAGACAGCGGAGGACATCGACAACCTCGTGCTCGCCACCACGACGCCCGACGGCATCGTCCCGGGCACCGCCCCCACCGTCCAGGACGGCATCGGCATGAAGGGTGGTGCCTTCGACCTCAACGCGGCCTGCTCGGGCTTCGTCTACGGCCTGGTCACCGCGGCCGGCCTGATCTCCATCGGCTCGGGCCCGATCCTGCTCATCGGCTCCGAGACCCTCTCGAAGATCACCGACATGGACGACCGCAAAATCGCCATCATCGTGGGCGACGGGGCGGGCGCTGTCGTGGTGGAGCCCGTCGAGGGGCCCGGCTGCCTCGTCAGCTGGAACCTGAACTCCGACGGCTCGCTCAAGCACCTCCTCAAGTGCGAGCACGGCGGCACGCTCTTCATGGACGGCAAGGAGGTCTTCCGCCGGGCCGTCCGGGTGGTCGTCGAGTCGGCCGAGCGGGCCATGGCCGACGCCGGCCTGGGCCCCGACGACATTTCGCTGATGGTGCCGCACCAGGCCAACATCCGCATCATTCAGGCCGCCTGCCAGCGTCTCGGCATCCCCGAGGAGCGCACCGCCGTGGTCATCGACCGCTACGGCAACACCTCGTCGGCCTCCATCCCGCTGGCCCTGCACGATTCGATCGAGGCCGGTCGCGTCCACGACGGCGACCACCTGCTCCTCACCGGCTTCGGCGGCGGCATGACCTGGGCCAGCGCCGTCTTCCGCTGGAGCGCATGAGCGAGGAGGTCGCCGGAGCTGATCCGGCGCTCGTCATCCTGGCGGCCGGGCGGGCCCGCCGTTACGGCGGCTGCAAGCCGTTGGCGCCCGTGGGCCCCCACGGCGAGGCCGTCATCGACCTGGTGGCCTCCGATGCCGTCGCCGCCGGGTTCGGCACCATCGTCTTAGTGCTCGGCCCGAGCACCGGCCCGGCCATCCGCTACCACGTGGAGCACACGTGGCCCGACGCGGTCGACGTGCGCTTCGCCACCCAGCCCGCACCGTTGGGCACGGTGCACGCCGTCCTGAGCGCGTCCGGCCACGTCGGCGACAGCCCCTACGGCGTGGGCAACGCCGACGACATCTACGGCCAGGCGGCCTGCGCCCAACTGGCCACCCACCTCAAGGCCGACCCCGACACCAACGCGCTCGTGGGCTACCGCCTCGACGACGCCGTTGTCGGGTCCTCGCCGGTCACCCGGGGCATCTGCCGCGTGGCCGACGACGGCACGCTCCTCGGCGTGGACGAGCGTCGCCAGGTGACACGGACACCCGAGGGGGGCTTCGTGTCGGGCGACGGCCGGGAGCCGGCCGAGCTCTCACCGGACTCCCGCGTCTCCATGAACCTGTGGGGGTTCACCCCGGCCTTCCACAAGACGCTCCAGGCCGCCATGGATGCGGCCACCGACGCCTCCGAGGAGGCCGAGGTCCTCCTGCCCGAGGTCGTCGGCGAATCCCTGGCCACCAGCTCTTTCACGGTGCTGCCGGCCCAGGGCCGGTGCATCGGGGTCACGCATCCCGACGACCTCTCCCTGGTCCAGGCCGAGCTGAACCGCCAGGTGGCGGCCGGCGAACGCCCGGTCAAACTCTGGGCCTCCCTGCGCTGATCCTGCGCTGATCAACCCTCGGACGCAGATTTCCCGCTGACCGCAGATTCCCCGACGTTCTGCGCGGGGGAAGCCCCTCACGGCCGTTACCCAGACATGGGGAATGGAACGGGGATCCGACAGAGAGGCCCGGACGCGCCATGGCAGAACATGGGCCCGGACGCGACGCAACCCCGAGTAACCGTTCGGCCGAAGCCTCCCGTGCTCCTCGGGGCCACGTCTCCGATGGGCCGCTGGCACCGTGCCGGGTTCGTGTCGGACAAACCCAGCCCGAGCCGGCCTCGGCGACTCCAGGGAAGCCACCGAAACGCACCACGGACCATCTCCAGTCGGATCCTCGTGCCCACTCCGGTCACGCTCCCCTTGCGGGGCTCGCTCCCTTTCCTCGATCCCGCTTTGCAGCGTTCTCTCGGCTTCCCCCCGTTCCGCCTTGCGGCTTCCCTTCGGGCTTCCCTCGCTCCCACCTTGCGGCGCTCGCTTGAGGTTCGGCGGGCTCTCGTTTCCGAACTGGGGACACATTGCGCCACCCGCCACACGGGGTCAATGGCGTATCGCGAAATCCCTATGTTCTCCCCACCTTTCTCGAAGTCGTCCCCAAGAACGACCCCATCCGTCCCCAGTTCTTCCCCATGGTGAGCCCGACCAGAAGATGTCGCCACGGCGTCGGGGTCGGGCTCCTCACGGTGCTCGGCGGCGCCGCGTTGGCCGCCATCTTCGGGCTCGGTGTGCTCAACGCCGGTGCGCGCACCGCCGACGACTCGTCGGTCTCGCCACAGCAGTACCTCTCCACCGGAGCGCTCGGCGCCGCGGCCGGCGACACCGCCGTCGGCCTTCAGACGCCCTACTTCGACCCGCCGGCCCTCTCGGACCCGTCATCGCCCGGCTTCACCATCAACTCGGGTGCCGATCAGCCCGATCCGTTCATGCTGCAGGAGGGCGGCCGCTACTACCTCTTCACCTCGCAGGACAAGGTGCCCCAGAACGTGCCGGTCCGTTCGGGCACGTCCGTCGGCCAGTGGGGCACCCCGACCGACGCGCTCCCCGACCCGCCGGCCTGGGCCGAGCCCGGCGTCATGTGGGCGCCCGACGTGGCGCAGTTCGGCAACCACTTCCTGCTGTACTTCACCTCGCAGCTCAAGGGCGTCTCGCCCTCGACCATGTGCATCGGCGACGCCATCAGCACCGCGGTCGCCGGCCCTTACATCGCCTCACCGGTTCCGTTCATATGCCAGCAGTCACTCGGCGGCTCCATCGACCCCCGCGTCTTCGACGACGCCGACGGGCAGCCCTACATGATCTGGAAGTCGGACCAGAACGCCCAGTCGAACACCGCCAACACGCAGATCTACAGCCAACCGTTGAGCGCCGACGGGGTCCATCTTTTGGGGCAGCCGACTGCGATCTTCAGCCCGGACGAATCCTGGCAGGGGCACATTGTGGAGGCGCCGCAGCTCGTGCTGGTGCGGGGCGCCTACTACCTCTTCTACTCCGGCGGCTGGTTCAACCAGCCCGGCTACTCCATCGGCGCCGCGCGCTGCAACGGACCGCTGGGACCGTGCAGCGACCAGTCCTCCTCGCCGCTGCTGGGCTCCAACTCCCAGGGTGACGGTCCGGGCGAGGAGTCGGTCTTCGCCAACGCGGCGGGCTTCTGGCTTCTCTACACGCCCTTCAGCTCCACGCTGCCGCTGCCGGGGCCACCCCGGCCGGTCTCCATGGCGCACCTCGGCTTCGGGACGGCAGGCCCGTACCTGGCCGCTCCGCTGGAGGTCGCGGGGCCGAGCTGACCGTATGCTCGGCGCGATGCTGCTCAGCCCCGAATGCGCCCGCGTGCTGGGAGCGCTGATGGAGAAGGGCCTGGCGACGCCGCAGCAGTATCCCCTCACGGTCAACGCCCTCCAGTCGGCCTGCAACCAGACCTCCAACCGGGAGCCGGTGGTCAGCTACGACGAGACGACGGTCCTCGCCGCGCTCGACGAGCTCAAGGACCAGAAGCTGGTGCGATTCGTCCTGCCCTCGCACGGCCGCTCGGTCGTCCGCTACCGCCAGGTCCTCGACGAGACCCTGGCCCTCGATGCGCGCCAATGCGCCGTCCTGGCCGTCCTCCTCCTCCGCGGGCCCCAGACCATCGGCGAACTGCGGATCCGGACCGAGCGCATGGCGACGTTCGACAGCCTCGACGAGATTCAGCACGAGCTCGACCTGCTCCACACCCGAGAGGAACCGCTGGCCCACAACGTCGGGCGCCGGCCGGGGCAGAAGGAGGAGCGCTGGGCCACCACGCTCGTCCCCGCCCCCGATCCGGACCAACCCCGCCAACCGGCCGCCGCTGCCCCGACCACCGCCGCCCCGACCACCACCTCTTCTGATGACATGCGTGCCGAGCTCGAAGAGCTCAGGGCCGAGGTGGCCGACCTCCGCCACGACGTACAGGAACTGCGCACCAGCCTCGGCGGCTGATCGCCTTCACCTGCGAATACGCTTGCCGGATGCCAACGCCGGGCGCCGCCAAACGAAAGGCTGTCCCCTGGTTGCGAAATCGCATCGCCCAAGCGACGGATCACGCCACAGAGAAGATGAATGCGGATCCCGAGTCATCTCTTCAGTCCGCGCAAGACACTCTCGACTGGTCGATTCGTCATCGTGGTCCCGAATCCACAATGACGTTGAAGGCAAAAGTCGAAGTGGCAGAGCGATTGGAGCGCCTCGGCCGTTACGCGGAAGCAGTGCAGGTCAGGGCGGATCTCGTGACGCATCTCCAACTGCATGCCGGACCAGACGCTCCGAGCACGCTGACGGCGGAGGGGATCTGGGCCATCGACCTCGATCGCCTCGGTCGACATCAAGAAGCGCTTCCCCTCCTTGAGCACGTTCTCGCCGGTCGAGCAGACGCGCTTGGACCGGATCATGAGCAGACCTTGTTCGCCAAGGACTGGCTCGGCTGCACTCTGAGAAGCCTCGGAAAGCTTCCCGAGTCACGTGACCTCATCCAAGAGGCCGTCGACACATACGAACAGCAGGGTGCCGGCGAGAGCGAGAACTGCATGAAAGCCAGTTCCCACCTGGCCACCACGCTGCTCCAAATGGGGCGGGGGCCAGAATCGTCGGAGCGACGCAGGCGCATCGTCCATGTCCGAAGTCGAACATTGGGTCCCGAAGACCCGACGACACTTCGCTCGCTCGAGAACCTGGCCAACACCCTGCAACGAATCGGCGAGCTCAATGAGGCCAAGGTGATCTGCGAGGACCTTCTGACAACGAGGAGCCGCGTGCTCCCTGCCGACCACCTGGACATTCAGCGCACCAGAGAGCTGCTGCGCGTCATCGACCAGGAGCTCGAGACCGATCCCTAGACCGTCTGTCCCACAGCGCCGGAACGGAGCGCAGCTCTTTCTCCGGAACGGGAGCGCAGCTCTTTCTGTGCGAAAGGACCGTATGACCGAATTGAGCGCACAGGACTTAGAGCGCGCGCCATTAGGCCATGGCCATGGTGTCCCATCTCTTCGCCCACTTCACCAGCTTGACCGCGATGATCAGGGCAACGGCGAGGGCGAATTGCGCCAAACGGTGAGCGTTGAAGCGGTCAGTATTTCGCCGGA
>DATCEZ010000187.1:0-6157 GCA_036509775.1 Acidimicrobiales bacterium | reverse complement strand
TTCGCCTTCGTGCTCGAAGCGGTGGCCGGCGGCGACTTCCAACTGCAGATCATGTACGGCATTGACGGCCGCAAGGACCTCACCGAGCAGACGCTCGACCACCTGACCGGCTGGAGGAATTCACGGCCGGTCCGGGTGGGCAACGGAGCCTGGGACCAGCGCCAGAACGACGTGTGGGGGATGATCCTCGACGCGGTCGATATCCACCTGCGTCAGGTGTCGGGTGAGATCGTCAAGCCGGTCTGGGACGGCATCACGAAGCTCGTCGAATCCGCCATCAGCCACGCCGGTGACGCCGACCAGGGCATCTGGGAGATCCGCGGCGATCCTGAGCACTTCACGGCCTCCAAGGTCCTCTGCTGGGTCGCCATGGACCGCGGGGCCGACCTAGCCCGGACCCGCAACGACGACGACAGGGCCCAGCAGTGGCGGAAGGCCGCGGACGACCTGAAGGCCGAAATACTCGACAAGGGCGTCGACGACCGGGGTCGGTTCCGCCAGCACTACGGCAACGAGGAGCTGGATGCGTCGCTCTTGTTGATTCCCATCCTCGGGTTCCTGCCCGCGGACGACGAGCGAGTGCGCACGACCGTGCTCGCCATCGCCGACGACCTCACCGAGGAAGGCCTGGTGCTGCGCTACAAGGTGGACTCGACGGACACGGGCTTCGAAGGCAAGGAGGGCACGTTCACCATCTGTTCCTTCTGGTTGGTCACCGCGCTGGCCATCATCGGCGAGCACGAACGGGCACGCTCGCTCTGCAAGAAGCTGCTCAACTTTGCTGGGCCGCTGCAGCTCTACGCCGAGGAGATCGACGCCGCGACGGGCGAGCACCTGGGCAACTTCCCCCAAGCCTTCACCCACCTGGCGCTCATTGATGCAGTCGGTCGGCTCATTGAAGCCGAGCAGCACCCCACGACCGCTTGACGGGAGGATCCGCATGACCACGACTACGCGGCACCGTGTCGTGGTGGTGGGCGGCGGGTTCGGTGGACTGCCGGCGACCCGGCTCCTCGCCGCCGGCGATTTCGATATCACGCTCATCGACCAGCGGAACCACCACCTGTTCCAGCCATTGCTCTACCAGGTGGCGACTGGAATTTTGTCGCCCGGCTCCATCTCGCCCGTACTGCGCCATACGCTTCGCAAGCGCAAGAACGTGGAGGTCGTGCTGTCCAAGGTCACCGGGTTCGATCTGGAACGACGGGTCGTGCACACCACTGCCTTGCCAGGCGAGGTCAACGAGTTCGCATACGACAGCCTCATTGTCGCTGCCGGCGCCGGGCAGTCGTACTTCGGCCATGACGAGTTCGCCATGATCGCCCCAGGGATGAAGACCATCGACGACGCCATGGAACTGCGGCGCCGGGTCTACGGAGCTCTCGAGATCGCCGAGAACCTCAGTGACGCCGCACTACAGCGATTCTGGATGACCTTCGTCATCGTCGGGGCGGGACCCTCCGGCGTCGAACTGGCCGGCCAGATCCGCGAGCTCGCCTACCGCAGCCTCACGAAAGACTTTCGTCACATCGATTCCGCTTCGGTCCGGGTCCTGTTGGTCGACGGCGGCAAGGAGCCGCTCGCCAACTTCGGCGGCGAGCTCTCCGGGCGGGCCAGGGCTGCGCTCGAAAAGATGGGCGTTGAGTTCCACATGGGCCTCCGGGTCGTCGGCGTCGATCCATTCGGGGTCGACACCGAAGGCGCCGGCGGCGAGAAGGGCCGCTTCGACTGCGGCACAGTCATTTGGGCAGCTGGCGTCCAGGCCTCGCCGCTGGCCGGCTTGCTGGCCGACGCCACAGGAGCCGAGACCGACCGAGCCGGTCGGATCGCGGTGCTGCCCGATCTGAGCCTGCCCGGGCACCCCGAGGTCTTCGCCATCGGGGACATGGCGTCTGTCAACAACCTTCCCGGCGTCTGTGAAGTGGCGATGCAGGGCGGCCTGCACGCCGCCAACACGATCAAGCGACGGTTGAAGGGCAGCGACAGCGTGCCGTTCAAGTACCGCGACCTGGGCAGTGCGGCCGCCATCGGTCGCTTCAAGGCCATCGTCAGCGTGAAAGGCCTGCGGCTCAGCGGTTTTCCCGGTTTCATCGTCTGGATGTTCGTGCACCTGGCCTTCCTGAACGGCTTCGGCCACCGCTTGAGCACGCTGTGGCGATGGGGCTGGGCCATGGTCGGGCGGGCTCGGCCCGAACGCGTGTTCAGCGTCGGGCACACAGGCGGTGACCTGAGCCTGCCCGACGAGGTCAAGGCCAAGGTCATGCCGAAGCCCTTCCCGGTCCTCGAGGACCAGATGGGCTGGGCCGATCTCGTTGCCCGCCTCGGAACGCCGACGGCGGTAGGAGACAATGCCGGCGCGGCCGGGGGATCCGACCCGATCTGAACGCACGCTGCGCCCCTCTGTGCGGCCAACTACATTCCCCGCATGATCCTCGATCGATTCCTCGTCACCGACCAGGTCGCCGTCGTCACTGCCAGCGGGCGCGGCATCGGCGCCGCCACCGCGGTGGCCCTGGCGGAAGCAGGCGCCGATGTCGTCCTGGCGGCACGCACCGAAGAACAACTGCAGGCCGTGGCCAAGCAGGTCGAAGCCGTCGGACGCCGCGCCATCGTCGTGCCGGGCGACCTGACCGACTTCGACCTCATGGCCTCTCTGGCCGAGACCGCCTTCACCGAGTTCGGCCGTCTCGACATCATCGTCAACAACATGGGCGGCACCATGCCGCGGCCACTCCTCGACACATCCCCCCGCTTCTTGGAGGAAGCCTTTCGCTTCAACGTCTCGGCCGGACATGCGCTGATCCGGGCCGGCGTGCCACGGATGCTCGAAGGCGACCACCCCGGCGGGGCCATCGTCAGCATCTCGTCGGTGATGGGGCACGTGGCCGGTCGCGGCTACGTGGGGTACGGCACGGTTAAGGGGGCGCTCGAGCAGTACACCCGGCTGGCCTCGCGCGACCTGGCGCCGCGCATCAGGGTCAACGCCATCGGCGTCGGGTCGACCGCCACGTCGGCGCTGGACATCGTGATGTCGAGCGACGAGCTGCGCACCGCCATGGAAGATGCCACCCCACTGAAGCGCCTGGGCCACGTGGACGACATTGCGTCGGCGATCCTGTACCTCGTATCCCCCGCCGGCGCCTACGTGACCGGCAAGATCATTGAGGTCGACGGCGGCCTACAGTCGCCGAACCTCGAATTTCCCCTTCCCGACCTCTAAGGAGCCCTCCCCATGCCGTATCGCGTCGTGCAGTGGAGTACCGGCAACGTGGGTCGCCACGCCCTGGCCGGGATCCACGCGCATCCCGACCTGCAGCTCGTCGGTGTGTACGTGTCGAACCCCGACAAGGTCGGCCACGACGCCGGCGAGTTGGCCGGGCTCACCAGCACCTTTGGCGTCGCGGCAACGAGCGACGTCGACGCCTTGCTCGCGCTCAAGCCCGACTGCATCGTCCATACCGCCATGGCCGACGACCGGATCTTCGAGGCCCTACAGGACCTCGAACGGTTTCTGGCCGCCGGCATCAACGTGGTGTCGTCGAGCCCGGTGATGCTGCAGTACCCGGCGCCGGACGATCCCCTGGCCGCACCCGTCATCGCCGCGGCGGAGAAGGCCGGCGTCTCCATCTTCGTCAACGGGGTCGATCCGGGGTTCGCCAACGACGCCTTGCCGCTCGTCCTCTCCGGCGTGAGCGAGCGCATTGAAGAGGTGCGCTGTTCCGAGGTGCTCAACTACGCCACGTACAACCAGCCCATGGTGCTGTTCGGCATCATGGGCTTCGGCGGTTCGATGGACGAGGTGCCCTTCATCCTCACCCCCGGCGTCCTCACCATGGCCTGGGGCTCGGTGGTGCGCCAGATCGCCGCGGGACTCGGCGTCACCCTGACCGATGTGACCGAATGGCATGAGCGCGAGGCGGCGCCGGAGGACTTCGACGTCGATGCCGGCACCGTCAAGGCCGGGACGACGGCCGCCATGCACTTCGAGGTGCGCGGGATGGTCGGCGACCGCGCCGTCGTCGTGCTCGAGCACGTGACGCGGCTGCGGGCCGACCTGGGCGCCACCTGGCCACAGCCGGCAGGACAGGGCTGCTACCGCGTGGAGATCAAGGGCGAGCCGAATTACACCCTCGACCTGCAGCTCATGGGGACGGACGGTGACCACAACACGGCCGGGCTGAAGGCAACCGCGATGCGGCTCGTCAACGCAGTGCCGGCGGTGGTGGCGGCCCCGCCCGGGCTCGTCACTGCGCTCGACCTGCCCCTCATCACCGGGCGGGGCCTCGTCGTCACCTAAGTCACTCCGTTTCGCTCGCTCTGACGACCGCAATGACAACGCACGGAAAACTGGTTGCACACAATTTACGCAAAGCATTGCGGGCGCCCCGTTAAGACAGTGCCCGAGCGTGGCGACAAGGTGGTGTGTCCCCGAATGAGACCACCGCACCAAGAGGACGGCCGCCGCGACGTCGCAGAGCTCTCAGCTCTGGCGTGGCCTTGGTCGGGTCAGGGCACTCCGGTTCACTTTCCCCATCACCGTCGACGACGCCAGGGGCCCCCTGGTTGGTTGGCGGTCCACCGTCTCCCAGCAGACGGTATCCGGGCTGGACGCCGCGCAACTGGCGAGCACCCGGCTGTGTCTCCCCGCATCCGACCACTCTTGTGGCGGGGAACCCAGCCGATACTGTGCGCAGTTCGCCACGCGCGTGCGCCGGCCCGGGTGATCTCATCGACTCGCTCGTTGTCTCCATGGGCTGACCAGCCGGCACGGAGCACCGGCCGCCACCGCCTGCAAACGGGCCCGCGACCGCCGGTTCGAAATGACGATGAGCAGCACGAGGCCGACGATGGCGATGAGCATGCCGACACCCGAGAGGATCAACCAGGGCGCTGCATGCACGACCTGGCTCCCCAGCGAAGGCGCAATGATCACCGATGCGGGCCGAGCGCTCTCAACCGTGACGGAGTAGGACCCGGCGACGGCCGCATGGAAGCCCACAGCGCTGTTGAAGGTCCTCGAGTTCTTGGTGATCGTCTCGGCGCCGTTGCCCGCCCACGTCGGCACACGGCCCCCGCTCGGTCCGACGACCTTCACCTGATCTGGCGTGATGGTCAGCGGTCCCGATGGCGCAATGCCGATGGCGGGTCCTGTGCCGCTCGTCGCAGTGTCCTGGTACACGAGGTAGTCCCCCACATGGCATTGCAGGCTCACGTGCACCGGGGTCTCGTACACCGTGCTGTTCAAGATGCCCACGACACCCACGACGAAGAAGAGGACGAAGCCGACAGTCACACAGGCCGACCCGAAGATCAGCATCGCAATCGACGGCCACCGTCGCGGGCGGTCGATCTTCGGCGGCACGACCGGTGGCATCGTCGGCGGCATCAGCGGCGGCGCCTGCGGTGGCGTCAGCTGATGGGCGGGATGCAGCTCCGGCGGATACCACTTGCCGTCCGACGCCATCCACCATCCCGGCGGGTGCGGAACGACGCTCACAACGGCGATCTTGGCATGGCGGGTCTTCGCCGCGCTGCGCCGCAGCCACAGCCACAGCCACAGCCACAGCCACAGCGAGCATCCTTGGGTCGACCTCTTACCTGAGCACCTCGACCAACAGCACCCACGCGTTGAGCGCCGAAACGACGAAGGCGAGGGCCGTCCCGGCGAAGATCCAATAGAGCCCTCCGCCGCCGTCCGCAATGAGGCTGAGGCCGCCGGCGAAGAAGAGAGCGCCGGGGAGCAGCAGCGTGACCATGCGCTCCACCCTCCAGGCAAGGGTGTCGCCCTCGGTGGTGCGATTGCGGACTGAGACCCACACGGCTTGGAACATCACGAAGCCACCCGCCAGGGCGATCTCGACGCCCAGCGACATGGCTCTGACGTGGGACCAATCCGCAGCAGGCCACCACGAGGGCCGAGACCAACACACCCAGGCTCCCCGCCGCCCGGCCCGGCAGGTTCGGAAATTTGAGGATCTGCTCCAAGTTGATGGAGATCGCCACGAAAAGCAGACCGGTGAGCGCGGCCGACGCACCCATCGATCCGACGAAGAAGTCATGCCACGCGGTCGGGTCGAGCGATGCCATCACCCCAGTGTTGCAACCGGCGGCGTCCCTGCTGCGGATCCTGGCCGGTCGTGCTCCGGAATGTCGGGCC
>DATCEZ010000186.1:0-20565 GCA_036509775.1 Acidimicrobiales bacterium | reverse complement strand
CGTTGGTGCCGCACTCGCCGTGCGTGAGGCGGTCAAGGAGAGCAAGGAGCACCAAGACGAAGAGATCGTGGAACGCGAGGTGGCGTCCCACCGCCGGGTCGCGGTCACCGCGTTCCTCGTCATCTTCCTGGCCGAATGGGGCGACCTCACCCAGATCCTGACCGCCAACCTGGCCGCTCACTACCACGACCCGTTCTCCGTGGCCGTGGGCGCGACCCTCGCTCTCTGGGCGGTGGCCGGGCTGGCCGTCGTCAGCGGTCAGAGCCTGCTTCGGGTGATCAACGTCCGGACGATCAGGATTGTCACCGCAGTCGTGCTCGTCGCCCTGGCTGGGTGGGCCGCCTGGAATGCCGCGCACTGACACCCACGAGGATCAGGTCCCGGGAAGGTCTCGCAGCGCCTCGGCCAACTCGCGTCGGTGGGAGATCCCGAGCTTCTGGTAGGCGCGATGGAGGCGGTTCTCCACCGTGCGCACCGAAAGGTGCATCATTTCGGCGATCTGCTTGTCCGTGCTGCCGGTGGCCGCCTGCAACGCCGTATCGAGCTCGGCCGGGGTGAGCTGAGCCCGAGCCCCGATAGCGCGCACGAATGGTGTGACGGCACCCTCGCAACGTGCAAGAAGGCGGGCGGCTGTCTGCTGCGCCGCCGCCGCTTCCCGACTCGCTCCGTCTCGCCGGAGCTGAACGGCAGACTCGCCAAGGGCTTCTGCAGCGTAGAGGAGCGCCCCCAGGTCTTCGAACTGTGCGGCGGCGGCCGTGAGCGCCGCGCTGTCCTTCTCGGCGGCGGCCATGATGTAGGCGAGGCGGGCGGCCGTCAGTCGGCCGTCCACGCGCGGCGCCAGAGTCTCCATGTCCGCAACGACCTGTCGGGCTCGGCCCATGCGGGCCAGTCCGTGTAACGCCTTCGTCACGCCGAGCAGGTCTCCCGCCTCCTTTCCCACGAGGACGGCATCCTCCAAGGTCTTGCGCGCCGTGCTCATGTCGCCGCCGGCAGCCAAGGCCCACGCTCGGGCTTGGAGCACGTCGACCTCGTAGCGCATGTCCTTCGGCAGGTCCAAGGCATCGAGCGCAGCGAGCGTCTGTGAGGCTTTCGGCGCGACCCCGGCCAGCGCCAGGGCAGAGGCGGACAAGGATTCGCACCATCGGGCGGCGACGGGCAGCGACAGATCGAGGAACACCGCGGCGGCGCTCGTCGCCTGCAGGAATGCGGACTGCACCCGGCCCTGTTCCAGGCGGAGCCCACCGAGACACGCGGCAACGACCGCGCTCTCCTGCGAACCCTCGTGCGCAGTCACCTCTTCTTGTGCCGCCGCCAGGAGCTCCTCGGCCTCGTCGAGACGCCCGAGGCCGATCAGGGTGAAGGCATGATCGGCGAACGGGCTCCACGGCTCGGCAAGGACGGTCGCGCCCTGGCGGACGGAGACACCAGCGGGCGGAACGAGGAAGGCCAGCGCCTCGTCCATGCGGCCGGCCCGAGCCAGGCACCCGCCCAGCAGCGTCTGCAGGCTGGTGCGCGGCACACCATTGGCGTCCGGCAGGGGATCGACCGCCCGGAGGACGGCGATCGGGCCGAGGGATCGAGCGTCGAGGCAGAGCCGCCGCGCCGAGAGTTCGTCCGACCAGGCCCCGTCCGGCTCCGCGGCGACGAGTCCGACAAGATCACCGCCGTCGGCCGTTCCGCGCCAGAGCAGGTCGTGGTCGAAGCAGAGAAGGGACACCCGAGCGCGCTCCACGGGATCCGTTGCGTCGTCGGCCAGTGCACGGAGTTCCCGAGCCGCCTGCTCGTGTCGCCCGCTCATGTAGGCCGCCTCTGCCGCGAGGAGTCGCGCCTCGAATCCCTCCTCGTTCTCCATGGCGGCACGCGCCAGACGTTCGGCGAGCGCGTAGTCGCGGCGCTCGCGGGCGGCCTTGGCTCCAGGCACCAGAAGATCCGTGCTTCCGTCTCCGCCGACGAGCTGCAGCTGGGCGCGCAACAAGGTGTCGTCCTGGCGCCGTCCGCCCCCCGCCTCAGCCAGCTCCTGGGCCAGCACGCGCTGACGGCGCGGGCTGAGACCGGAGCGCACGACATCGCCGTAGACGGGATGCGCGAGACGGATCTGCAAACGCCGGCCGTCCATGCGGCTGGTGAGAAGACCCCTGTCCTCGAGCGAGGCAACGGCCCCGGGATCGGCCAGCTGGTCGAGTGCCGGCTGCGCCAACGGCTCCCCGAGGGCGGTGAGCTCCAGGGCGTGGCGTTCCGCGTCGGACAGACTGCCCAGACGGGTCGTCACCAAGTCGACCAGGCGGGCGGTCGGCTGTAGTGGGCCGCGCAGCCGCCAAATACCGCTCTCCTCGCGCAATGAGCCGCTGACGAGCGCGCCGATGACCAGTTCGTGGAGGAACAGAGGATCACCGAGCGAGCGCTCGGCGATCTGCCGGAGGGACACGGTGTCGACCGGCCCGCCGAGCACGGCGAGGAGAAGGTCCTCAATCGCCGGACCGTCGAGCGGACCGAGCTCAATCCGGGCGGCGCCATAGTCCTTCCAAAGCACCACCATGGGGTCAGCTCCAGTCTGCGCAGTTCGAGGCGAAGACAGGACGCAGGCGAGCACGGTGGCCGCGCCGGCGATCACCAGCTGATGGACCAAGGACGCTGAGCCGTCGTCGAGGAGCTGGGCGTCGTCGACCAGGACGAGCAACGGACGCGGCCCGGCGTCGTCGAGGAGCTCATGCATGTAACGACGGAGCTGATCCGCGTGCGATTCGGGGCCCACCAAATCCGAGTCGCGGTGGAGGAGCGAGGCAAAGGCACCGAACGGATAGGGCCGGGCGGCCTCAGTTCCCGAAACCAGGGCGACCGACATCCCTCGTTCGCGTCCGAATTCGAGTCCGAGCGTGGCCAGGACCGTCTTGCCGACTCCCGCCGGTCCGGTGATGACGGCGCCGCGGCGAGCGCTGATGGACGTCTTCAGCCGTGAGATTTCGGACGATCGGCCGACGAGCGGCCAACGTTCGGACGCAACTGCAACGGGTCCGACCAGCACGCTGCCGACATCTCTCGCCATCGGATGCGTCCCCTCCGAAAATCGACGGGGCCAGTTTCGCCCACGGACGGGCCAATTGCCAGGAGTGTCCGAGGTCAGAGCTCGGGTCAGGACGAGCGCAGCGAGGCCTCACGGGGTGGGGGAGTGGAGGAAGCATCTCCGTCAGTCCCGCCCAGAGACGTTCAGCCGACCGGAGACGCGAAGCGGTATCCGATACCGCGGATGGTGGTGATCCAGCGGGGATTCTCCGGATCGGTTTCGATCTTCAGGCGGACACGCCGAATGTGCTCGGTCACCGTGGACCGCCCCTGCCACCGCCCGTTGGACCCCCAGACCCGCTCGAGCAGGTCCTCGCGCGAGAAGACGCGGCCTGGTGCAGACGCGAGGAAGGCGAGGAGATCGAACTCCTTGCGGGTCATGGCGACCTCGACGTCACCGACCATGACCTTGCGGGTGCCCTGGTCGATGACAAGGTCGCCGTGGTCCAGTGTCGTCGTGGGCGTGGCGAGGCCGCGTCGCAGTACCGCTCGCATGCGGGCTTCGAGCTCCGCGAAGGAATAGGGCTTCGCCAGCACATCATCGGCACCGAGATTCAGGAGTGCGACCCGGTCGCGCTCGGAGGAGCGACCGGAGCAGACGATGACCGGAACCGAACTGCGACGTCGGATGGAGGTCAACACATCGGCCGTGCCGCCACCGAGGTCGAAGTCGAGGATGACCAGATCGGACGGGTGGGCGAAGACAGCCTCGAGAGACTCGTCCACGCTGGCCGCTTCCGTGACCGCATACCCGGAGCGCTTCAGATAGTGCTGCAAGGCCCGGCGGGTGTTGTTGTCGTCTTCAGCCACGAGGATCGTCTTGTCGGTCACGACATCGCCCACCGGGGTGAACGCGGTGGTCGGGTTGGAACCGACGGCACGAAAGCCCTCCCCATACGGGGTGGCCTGTGCTGAGACGTCCAGAGGAAAGGTCATGCGGCACCGCCTCGGACGCGACCTACAGAGGCATTGTCGTTGCCCTCACGTCGAGCAAGCGCTCCCAGCGCTCCCAGCGCTCCCACCATGTCCATAGCCCCTCTCGTACTTCCCGCACACCGTGCAGAACGGTTCATCGTGCGCTCGGACCGGCGCAGACTTCGCGCCACAACCGCCTGGTGCCGAGCTCTGTCCTCAGTGTCGGCAGAAGTCGCAACCGGCTGCATAGGACTTTTGGACCAAAAAATTGGGTATCCGTAGTGCAAGCGCGATGGTGCGCATTTGCCGGCGCCGTCACTCTCCTCTTCCGCTGCCTTCTCAGGCGTCGTCGGGCAGTGTGAACCTGTAACCAACGCCACGAACCGTGGTGATCCAGCGAGGCGAGTCCGGGTCGGGTTCGATCTTGAGACGGACCCGACGAACGTGCTCGGTCACCGTGGAGCGCCCTTGCCATTCCTCGGTCGAACCCCAGACCCGCTCGAGGAGATCCTCACGGGAGAACACCTGCCCGGGTGATGCCGCCAGGAATGCCAGCAGGTCGAATTCCTTGCGAGTCATCGGGACGGACTTGTCGCGTACGGTCACCGTCCGGGTATCGCGATCGACGACGAGCTCTCCGTGATGGAGGCAGGTGGCGGCCTGCTCACCGTTGCCACGGCGCAGGACGGCTCGGACCCTGGCCTCGAGCTCGGCGAAGGAGAAGGGCTTGACGACGAAGTCGTCCGCACCGAGGTTCAGGGTGCGGATCCTGTCGTCCTCTGAGTCCCGTCCCGAGCACACGATCACCGGCACGGCACTGTGGCGGCGGATCTTGGCCAGGACGTCCGTGCCGTCAAAGCCGGGAAGTCCCAGGTCAAGGATGACGAGACTGGCTGAATGCTGGAAAACGGCCCGCAGCGTGGAAGGCCCGTCCGTCGCTTCCGTGACCCGGTATCCGCTGCGCTCGAAGTACTGGAGCAGCGCGCTCCGGCAGCTGTGATCGTCCTCCGCCACCAGGATGGTCCGCTCGCCCTGCTCGGCCCCGCTGGGTGAAGTCAGGGGGTTCGTGCCGGCGGGGGTGAGAGTCCTGAGGTCTCGGTGGTGAGTGGGGACGCGTGTCGCCACGCCGACGGACGGGTTCATTCGCCGACCCCTTTTTGCGGTGGTGAAGTGTGGCCCATGTTGTGATTGTCGGCTGGGCGTTCTCCAACCTTGAGAAATCGATCTCCCCCCGAATCACAGCCCCGACGGTGTCGCGTGTGCGGGGCGATCTGACGCGTCGCGTCACTGAGTGCGAGGTCTCCTCGGCGGTCTGACGCGCGGGTCCTCGGCTCGAAATGTGCCGCGCCGGTATGGCTGAAGTGACGGCCGCGGTTCGGGCGGTTCGACTGGTTCCATGTCGGCATTTCGTGGGGAAGATCGGCCCCTTGGAGTCGTTGCGCAACGGTTGCGTGGGCTCTGCAACCGTTCCACAACGTTCACGCAACCGTCCTGCAAGAGGGCGATCTATTAGAGTGGTTGCTACTCCTGAATACATGAAATGCGCATGATCAAATGATTGTTCCAGGAGAGAAGTCGCACCGGTCGGATGGTGCAAATGACAGAGGGGGAAACCTACGTGGGATCGACAGCAAGTCCGCTTTCCACGGCGCAGGAGTCGGCAGAGGCGGGTATCGAGAGTCTGTGGTCTGAGTTCAAGCGGACCGGCGAGCAGTCACTTCGCAACCAGCTGATCATCTTCTACTCGCCGTTCGTCAAGTACATCGCTGGACGCGTACTGGCCGGGTTACCCCGGCACTTCGACGAGGAGGATCTCGTCAGCTACGGCATCATCGGGCTGATCGACGCCATTGAGCGATTCGAAATCGACCGCAATCTGCGTTTCGAGACGTACGCCATTCCGCGCATTAAGGGGGCGATCATCGACGAGTTGCGGTCGATCGACTGGGTTCCCCGCTCCGTGCGGACCAAGGCCCGGGCGGTCGAACAGGCGTTCACCCACTTGGAGGGAACGCTGCGACGCACACCGAACGAGGCGGAGGTGGCAGCGGAGCTGGAGATGTCCGTCGGCGACTTTCACAAAGCTCTGCGCAAGATCTCGACCGTCGGCATGATGGCGCTGGACGAGGTGCTGCGCGGCGGCGACCGGTCCGAGCGCTCCACCCTCGGCGAGACCCTGCCCGACGGCTCGTGGGGCCCGGTCGACACATTCGAGGCGAAGGAGTCGAAAGAGGCGCTCGTCGCTGCCGTCGACGGCATGCCCGAACGCGAGCGCACCGTCTTGATGATGTACTACTACGACGGTCTGACGCTGACCGAAATCGGCCAGGTGCTCGGCGTGACGGAGAGCCGGGTCTGCCAGATCCACACCAAGGCGCTGCGTCAGCTCCGCTCCAAGTTGGCTGACCGACCAGAGAGTGTTCGCGTCAACCAGGCACCGGTGGCGACCGCTGCGCCAGCAGTACAGCGGAACGGCACCGGCGAGCGCGCCGGACGCGCCCGGCTGCAGCTGCTGGCCAGCTAGCTCACCGCATCCTTTCCGTATCTGTCCGGCGGCCCTCTGGTCGCCGGACAGACGCGTGTTCGGTTGGCAACAGTGCTTGCGGACGCTCGAAGAGGGATACGGTGCAGGCGTCCGACCTCGAGCGAGCCCAAGGGGGCGCGTCATGCCTTTGCACAAGCGGGAGTCCATCCGGGATCAGTTGATCGACTCGGTGTACGCCGACCAAGGGCTGAAGGCAGCGCTGCCGGCGACGCACTGTCCCGACGACGAGATGCGGCCGGTCGACGTCATGCGGGCGATCTCCGACGAACTCCTCCTGGATGGCAACGCGCGCCAGAACCTGGCCACGTTCTGCCAGACCTGGGAGGAGCCGGAACTGCACCAGTTGATGGATCTCTGCATCGACAAGAACCTCATCGACAAGGACGAGTACCCCCAGACGGCCGAGTTGGAGCGCCGTTGCGTGCGCATGCTCGCCGGCCTGTGGAATGCGCCTGACGACGGGGAGCCCGTCGGTTGCTCGGCCATCGGCTCGTCGGAGGCCTGCATGCTCGGCGGCATGGCCGCCAAGTGGCGCTGGAGGGCGAAGCGGGAGGCGGCGGGCAAGCCGACCGACCGGCCCAACATGGTCTGCGGGCCAGTGCAGGTGGTCTGGCACAAGTTCGCGCGCTATTGGGACATTGAGATGCGGGAGATCCCCATGTCGCCCGGGCGCTATCAGATGGACGTCGAGCAGATGCTCGCGCAGGTGGACGAGAACACCATCATGGTGGTGCCCACCTTCGGCGTCACCTACACCGGGTCATACGAGCCGGTGCTCGAGCTCTCCCAGGCCCTCGACAAGCTGCAGGAGGAGACCGGCCTCGACATCGACATCCACGTGGACGGTGCCAGCGGCGCGTTCTTGGCCCCGTTCTGCGCTCCGGACATCCTGTGGGACTTCCGCGTTCCCCGCGTGAAGTCCATCAGCACCTCGGGACACAAGTTCGGCTTGGCTCCGCTCGGTGTGGGCTGGGTGCTGTGGCGGGACAAGGAGGACCTGCCGGACGACCTGATCTTCCATGTCACCTACCTCGGTGGCGACATGCCGGTGTTCCAGATCAACTTCTCGCGCCCCGCTGGCCAGGTGGTGGCGCAGTACTACAACTTCGTGCGGCTCGGTCGGGGCGGCTACCGCAGGGTCCACGACGCCTGTTACAACACCGGCAAGTTCCTGGCCGAGGAGGTCGTCAAGCTGGGGCCTTTCGAGTTGCTCTGCGACTCGGATCCCCAGAAGGGGATCCCGACGGTCACCTGGCGCATCAGAGAAGGCGAGGACCCGGGCTACACGCTGTACGACCTCGCCGACCGGCTGCGAGCGCGCGGCTGGCAGGTCCCGGCGTACCCGCTGACCGGTTCCGTCTCCAACATTTCGGTGCAGCGGATCCTCGTGCGCCAGGGCGTCAGCCGCGACCTGGCCGGCCTCCTGCTCGAAGATCTCGAGCAGGCGATCGCCCACTTCGATCGCCACCCGGTGACGGTGTCGATGACCAAAGAGGAGTCAGGCGGCTTCAGCCACCTGTAGGAGTCGCGCTGGCCACCGCCAGAGGCGGCTGTTGCGACCAGTCGACCCGCAGGGCACGGTGTTCGAGGAAGCGCGGCCTGCCCACCACGGCCGGACGGTCTGTCGTCCAGGGTGCAGGGGAGGCCAAGGTGACGCCGGCCAGGGCGCGCAGCGCGGGCTCGTAGCCGGAGCGGATCCAGGCGAACCGGCGCCACGCCTCCTCCTCCCGGCCCGGCTGGACGATGAGGATCCCCGAGAGGGCCGCCATCGCTCCCTCGTACTCGTCCCGGCTCACGCTGACCGTGGGGGCCGGCTGGCCGGAGTGGGCCATGAGCTCGGGGAGCCGGGTGGGCGGAGGCAGCGGGATGTTGACGGCGCGCGCGATGCGCACGATCAACGGGAGCCCGTAGACCAGCACGGTCAGGGGACCCTTCTGGACGTCCTCGAAGACGTCGCCGAGTTCGCCTTCCGAGACTGCGAAGGCGAGGGCGGACGCGTCGAGCACCGTCCCCACGGTGGCAACCCACGACTGCTCGGCGTCGGACTCGGGGAAGTAGCTGAGGATGGGGAACGCGGTGTGTGTCTGCTCGAGGTCGAGCATCCAGTCGGCCGCACCCCGCCACAGGTCGGGGCTCTCCAAGCTGCCCAGCCGTTGGAGGCTCTGGAGGAACTCGGTGGCGCTGGGGGGCGAGCCGGCGATCGGGCGCAGGCGGTTGGTGCCCTTCTCGCGGTCGTTGTAGGCGGAGTAGATGGTGGGCAGGTAGCTGATGAGCAGGGCCACGAGACCCAGTCCGATGATCGCCTCCACGAAGGCGATCCAGATCCGGCCGGTTCCGTTGGGCTCGGCGAAGCCCATGGTGGTGACCGATGACACGCTGATCTCAAATGCCCGTGACCAGCTGAGGTCGCGCGCGCCCCAGTAAACGCCGGTGAAGGCCAGCATCGTCAGGATCATCCAGGCCAGGGGCAGGCTGACCAGGGCGACTGGTGCGTACAGCCCGCGCAACGAGCTGGCCAGGCGGTCGTTGCGTCGGGGGTGGACCAGGAGCCGGTGGACCAGAGCAAAGACGAACTGCGACAAGCGCGGGAAGCCCTGCCGGGGCAGGACCACAGTTTTGAGCGCAGAGCCCAGGACGCCGAGCGCCACCAGAGTGCCGACGAGCGCGGCCAGCACGTGGGCGACGATCATGGGCGGCCCGACGCGAGTGGGCGACGGTTCAAGAGATCGACTGCGCGGCCTCCTGCACCGCCTTGTCGACGTCCAACTTGTCGACCTGGAGTTCCTTGGCCACCTTCTTCTGGGCCTTGAGCGCGGCCTTCTCAATGGCGTCTTCGATCGTCGTCTCGCCGACGATGACCAGTGCGGCCTCCCCGGCGTCGATCGCCTCGCCGAACTCCTTCACGTCGGTGCGGGACATTCCCTTCCACAGGTGCCCGCTCACTCCTCCGACGGCAGCACCCACAATGGCCGACCCGATGATGGAAGGTGGAAAGAGGATGCCGACCAGAGCGCCGGCGGCCGCGCCGCCCCAGGCCCCGTGCCGCGTGGTCGTCTCGTCCTTGTTGACGTGGACCTTCCCCTGATCGTCCTTGGTGATGACGGCGGCGTCGAACGTGCCCACGGCACCGGCGGCGTGGAGGTCCTTGACGACGTCGTAGTCGGCGCGGGCGTCGACCTCACTGGCGTAGGTCCCGATGTAGATGAAGACGCCATCGGCCTTCGACATGGCAACGCTCCTTTCCGGCGCCCAGCGATGGGCCCCACGCGCCGGTCCACCGGAGCGCTCACCGCGAGGGTAGGCCGCGGCGGCGCGCCCTGCGAGAACCGTCGGGCGGCGTGCCGACCGCTGTGTCTGGCATGATCCGTGTCGGTGCCCCTCCCTCCGGCCATCGAGATCGCGCGGCAGGCCAAATTGAGCCCGATGACCGACATCGCCGCCCAAATGGGCATCGATCCCGGGCTCCTCGAGCCGTACGGCAGCGACGTCGCCAAAATCAGCCTCGACGCCGTGGAGGCCCTGGCCGACCGCCCCCGGGCCCGCTACGTCGTCGTGACGGCGGTCACTCCCACACCGCTCGGCGAGGGCAAGACCACCACGACGGTCGGCTTGGGGCAGGCCCTGGCCTGCATCGGCCGGCAGGCGACCATCGCCATCCGGCAACCCTCCATGGGCCCGACCTTCGGGATCAAGGGCGGCGCGGCGGGCGGGGGGTACAGCCAGGTAGTCCCGTTCGAGAGCCTGAACCTGCACCTGACCGGAGACCTGCACGCCGTGACGGCGGCCAACAACCAGCTCGCCGCCATGGTGGACAACCACATCTACCACGGGAACACGCACGGGCTCGATCCGCACGACGTCACGTGGAAGCGGGTCCTCGACGTCAACGATCGCTCCCTGCGGCATATCGTCAGCGGTCTCGGGACGAAGCAGGATGGGACGCCGCGGCAGACCGGGTTCGACATCACTCCGGCGTCGGAGGTGATGGCCATCCTCGCACTGTCGACATCGCTGCGCGACATGCGCGAGCGCATGGGCCGCATTGTGGTCGGCTACACCTCGGCCGGCGAACCGGTCACCGCGGAGCAGATCAAGGCGGCCGGGGCCATGACGGTCATCATGCGCGATGCCATAAAGCCCAACCTGCTCCAGACGCTCGAGAACACGCCGGTGCTGGTGCACGCCGGCCCCTTCGGCAACATCGCCCATGGCAACTCCTCCGTCGTTGCGGACCTGATCGGCATACATGCCGGTGAGTTCCTGGTCACCGAGGCGGGCTTCGGCGCCGACATGGGGGCGGAACGGTTCTTCAACATCAAGTGCCGGACGTCGGGTCTCGTCCCCGATGCTGCCGTTGTGGTGACCACCGTGCGGGCCATGAAGCTGCATTCGGGGCGCCACCGCGTCGTGGCCGGCCGTCCGCTGCCGCCGGCCATGCTGGAGGAGAACCCCGAGGAGGTCCAGCTCGGCGGGGTGAACCTCCTGGCCCACCTGGCCATCGTTCGCCGCCACGGCGTCACACCGGTCGTCGCCATCAACGCCATGGCGGGCGACTTCCCGTCCGAGCACGCCGCCATCCGGGAGATCGCGGCGTCGGTGGGCGCGCGGTCGGCCGTGTGCACCCACTTCGAGAACGGTGGGAAGGGTGCCGTCGAACTGGCCGAGGCGGTCGTCGAGGCGACGGCAGAGCCAGGTGCCTTCCGCATGCTCTACGACGACAACGCGTCCCTGCGGCAGAAGATCGAGACCGTGGCGACCGAGATCTACGGTGCGGATGGGGTCGACTTCCTTCCGTTGGCGGCGAACCAGCTCGAAATGTACGAGCGGGCCGGCTTCGGCTCGTTCCCGGTGTGCATCGCGAAGACCCACCTTTCCATCTCCTCGGATCCCTCACTGCGAGGTGCGCCGCGGGGATGGCGCCTTCCCGTGCGCGAGGCCAGGGCCAACGTGGGCGCCGGGTTCGTCTATCTGATCAGCGGGGACATGCGCACCATGCCCGGACTGTCGAGCAGCCCGGCCGCGGAGCGGATCGACATCGACGAGGACGGCAACGTGGTCGGCCTCTACTAGGCGGACAGCACAATGGGTTGCCTTCTCGCGCTCCTGGCAGCGATCTCACCGCGCCTCGTCATCTTCTTGCTCTGGGTCTTCTCGGACCGTCTCACCATCGCCTTCCACTCTGGGTGGGAAGGCGTCATCGGCTTCCTCTTCTTGCCGTACACGACCCTCTTCTACGCCCTGGTCTACGCGCCGGGCAGGGGCGTGGACGCGTTCGGCTGGTTCATCGTTGCCCTGGGCGTGGTCCTCGACCTCTCGTCACACCTGTTCAGCTCGCGGGCACGACGGCGCCGGGCGCGCCGGTCGGCGGACACCTAGTCGAAGCGGAGGCGCAGATCGGGCTCGGGCCCGAAGGAAGCGGCGCTGCCACCGGAAACCTCGAGCTTGTGCCAGCCGGCCACGCCGATCATGGCCGCGTTGTCAGTGGCCATGGCATGGGGAGGGATGAGCAGCCGGGTGCCGAACTCGTCGGCCAGCACCTGTGCCCTGGCCCGCAAAATGGGACTCGCCGCCACGCCGCCGACGATGGCCACGGCGGGGTCGCCGAACTCTTCGAGCGCTCGTCGGAGTTTGGCGATGAGCACGTCCATGCAGGCGGCCACGAAGGACGCCGCGACCTCGCTTTCCGAGAACGCAGGATCGGCGCGCACGTGGTTGACCACTGCAGTCTTGAGTCCCGAGAAGGAGAAGGTGTAGCCATCGGCGAGCATGGGCCGCGGGAAGCCGAGCACGTCCTCGCCGGCGGCGGCGAGGCGGTCGAGTACCGGCCCACCCGGGTATCCGAGCCCCAGAAACCGGGCCACCTTGTCGTAGGCCTCGCCGATGGAGTCGTCGACTGTCTCACCGAGCAGCTCGTAGCGACCCGGGGCCGTGCAGCGGGTGAGCATGCAGTGACCGCCTGAGACCAACAGTGCCGTCTGTGGGAACGGCACTTCGGGGTCGGCCAGGTAGACGCTGGCCAGGTGGCCCTCCAGGTGGTTGACGCCGACCACGGGGATGCCCCAGCCGAGAGCCAGAGCCTTCGCCGTTGCGATGCCGACCAGGAGCGCGCCGACCAGACCCGGCCCCGACGTCACGGCGACGGCCGTCAGGTCCTGGCCGGAGATGCCGGCCTCCTCGAGCGCCTGCGCAACGATCGGCGTCACTGTCTCGAGGTGGGCCCGGCTGGCCAGCTCCGGGACGACCCCGCCGAAGGCGGCATGCAGGTCGATCTGGCTGGCGACGACGGACGAGCGCACCGCCAGCGCGTCATCGACGACCGCCGCCGCCGTCTCGTCGCACGACGTCTCAATGGCCAGCAACGTGCGGCTCACGGAGCCTCCTGCATCGTCTCGATGATGGCCTGCCGCGCAATGGCGCCTTCACGCTCTATGGACGGGGTGGGCCCGTTGACGTTGACCAGCGTCGAGGGGACGTCCTGCAATTCTCCGCCATCGACGACCAGCTCGACCGCGGAGCCCAGAGCGCCCGCCACGCCCTTCGCCGTCAGCGGCGTGGGCGTGCCGTGGGGGTTGGCACTGGTGACTACGAGCACGCCGGTCTCCTGCAGGACGGCGTGCAGAAAATGGTGCGCGGGGATACGGACGGCCACCTCAGTGCGACCCCGCAGCCAGTCGGGCCGGTCCGGCTGCAGCCCGAACCCGAAGGCAAGCGTGAGCGGACCAGGCCACCAGTGTCGTGCCAACTCCTCCGCTGCGGGCGTGAAGGCCACGCCGAGCGAGCGCACCTGTTCCGCGTTGGCGGCCAGGACCGGAAGGTGCATGCCCTCGGGCCGCCCTTTCAGGCGGTAGATGGTGCGGACCGCGTCCACCTCGGCCGGCCGTGCTGCCAACCCGTAGACGGTGTCCGTCGGCACGACGGCGACCCCGCCCTGCAGCAGCCATTCCGCAGTGACGCGTTCGCCCTCGGCATCGGCACGGACGACCTTCATCGCCTGTTCATACGTGGGCCGCGCGGGCCCGTCAGAGCCGGAGCGGGCGGATGGCGGCGCCGACAAGCGTCGGGTTCGACTGCCAATCCACACCGGGCACGTCGACGTAGAGCTCGATTTCGTTGCCGTCGGGGTCGAGGATGTAGATGCTGTGGGTCACGGTGTGGTCGGCGGAGCCGACCACGGTGGCGCCGGAGGCCTGGACCGCGGCGAGGGCCTCCCGCAGGTCGTCGTCGGTCTCGCCCACATTGAGCCCGAAGTGGTACAACCCGACGCGTCGGCCGGGTGGAATGGCAGCGGCGTCAGGACCGACTTCGATGAGCAACAGCTCGTGATGCGTGCGACCCGACGAGAAGCCGGCGGCGCCGACGGGGACGTCGCCGGGCGCGGGCAGGACCTGTTGCCAGCCCAGCACGTCGCGATAGAAGTCCGCGGAGCGCCCGAGGTCTCGTACGTAGAGGACCAGGTGGCCGAGCTCGCGAACTGTCATGCACCCACGCTACCGGTCGCGTCTGCATCGACCGACGCCACGGAGCGGACCCAGTGCGCCGTCGCTGGCATGCCGGGCCCGAGATGGATCGGGACGTCGAATGGTTGGGCCTGCAGCCCGGCCGCCTGCATCAGCTCAGTCAGGGCCTGCGGGACCGCGGCGGCCACATCCCACAGGCGCGGGACGGCGCGAGCATCGGAAGCGAGCCCCCAGTACAGGACGCCCATGTTGCTCATGATGGTGATGTTCAGGCCCATTCCGTCCATGACCGGGCCGAGCGGGAACATCCCGAGCATCTGACTTCCGCCCAGGTACAGCGGGAAGTCCGGACCGGGGACATTGGAGATCACCAGGTTGGCGACGGGTCGGTGCCGATCGGCCAGCTTCATGCCGGTGTAGAGCCGGGCTGCCGCGGCGAACACGTTGGGCGTGGCGTGCTCGGCCCAGTCCTGCAGTGTCGTCGCCCCGAGCGCCTGGTGTTCCTCCTTTGCCCCCCTGGTCCCCTCGTGGATGAACTGCAACCGCTCGAGCGGGTCCTCAATGTGGCAGGGCAATTGGACGAACATCGCCGAGATCTTGTTGGAGCCCTTCAACTCGGCGACGTCTGGGGTGACCGAAACCGGCACGACCGAGACGAGCGGGATGTCGGGAAGCTCATCGCCGGCCAGGAGGTAGGTCCGCAGCGCGCCGGTGCACATCGCCAACACGACGTCGTTGACTGTGGTGCCCATTTTGTCCTTGAGCGCCTTGGCGTCGGCCAGGCTGGCGGCGGCGAAGGCCACGCGTCGCCGGGCGTGCACCGCCACATTGATGGACGTACGCGGTGCGGTCAACGGCAGGGCAGCCTTGGCCGTGAGTCCCTGGCGGATACGGCGCACGTCGAAGATGTTCCTTGTGGTGCGCAGCACTGTGCGCCCGAGGTCGATGGGGGCCACCAGGCCGGCCATCATCGCCTGCGAAACGAGCTCCAAGCCGGAAGGGATGCGAGAGTCGAAGGTCCGTGCCGTCTGCGGATGCGCCTCCGGCGGATTGGGCTCAAGATCGAACAGGACGCCGAGAAGTTCGGCGCCGGACACGCCGTCGATGGTGCTGTGGTGCATCTTAATGACCAGAGCGATCTTCTCGTCCTCCAGCCCCTCCACAATCCACATCTCCCAGAGCGGGCGGTCCCGGTGGAGCTGGCGGCTGATCACGTCGGCGGCGAAGTCGCTCAGCTCCCGCATGTCCCCGGGGGAGGGAAGTGCGGCGCGTCGAAGGTGATTGTCGATGTCGAACTCGGGGTCGTCCACCCATACGGGGTGGCCCAGGCGCATGGGCACCTCCACCAGGCGGCGTTGGAACACCGGGGCCAGGGGGATGCGGTCGTTGATCAGTTGGCGGATCCGCCGGAACGAGTACCCGCCCGGCACCGTGGAGGGGTCGAAGACGGCGGTCATGGCCACGTGCATGTGGAGGGTGGGGGTCTCCATGTAGAGGAAACTCGCATCGAGCCCTGTCAGCCGTTCGGGGGTCATCGACTCTCCTTGGTCATCGCGGTGGCGTGCATAACCTCGCGCCTTCCCCGGGCCAGGGCAAACGGGGTGGGAACCCCTCCGACCAGGGTGGACCTGCAGAGAACGGCCCGGTCGGGCGAAGATGGTGGTGTGCCGTACGCCTTTTTGATCGTGACGCTCATCGGAGCCGTCGCCGTCGCGCTCGCCTACCGACCCATCCGACGGGAGCCCTTCACCGTCCTCAGCTTCACCTGCGGCTGGATCGCCGGCGAGCTGGCCTTCCAGAACATCCTCTGGCAGCTCGTGGCCACCGGCCTCTTCATCTGGGCCGGAGCGCTCTCGAACTGGGCCGGCTGGCTCGGGTTGGCCGTCGCCGTGGCGGTCTGGGTCGGACTGGTCGGGCTGGGCATCGCCGGGCGACGGGCGGCCAACGTGACCGCGGCCGCGCTGAGTGCGGTGCGCGGCCCGGCGTTCCCGGTGCCCGACAAGCCCACCGCTCCGACGTGGGGCCGCTGGTGGCGCGTGACGCGGGCCATCCCCTTCGGCTCGCGGGCCATCCGGGTGACCCGCAACCTCGACTACTGGGGCGACGGCAGCAAACGCCATCGCCTCGACGTCTATCAGTCGCGCCTGGCCCCTCCCGGGAAGGCCCCGGTCATGGTGTACATCCACGGTGGCGCCTGGATGATCGGCGAGAAGCGCGAGCAGGGGAAACCGATGATGTACGAGTTGGTCGCCCGCGGCTGGGTCTGCGTGGCCATCAACTACAGGCTCAGCCCCAAGGCCACGTGGCCCGATCACATCGTCGACGCCAAGCGCGCCGTGGGCTGGGTCAAAGAGCACATCGGCCAGTACGGGGGCGACCCCTCCTTCGTGGCGGTGAGCGGAGGATCGGCCGGCGGCCACCTGTGCGCGCTCCTCGCCCTGAGTGCCGGCGATCCCGACTTCCAGCCGGGCTTCGAGGAAGTCGACACGGCGGTCCAGGCCTGCGTCCCCTTCTACGGCGTCATGGATCTGACGAGCTCGCCCGATGGTTCGGCCATCTTCGGTCCTGGTCTGCTCAAAATGCTGGAGACGCGCGTCATGAAGACGAAAGAATCGGACCATCCCGAGCTCTTCCGTGATGCCTCTCCGACGTACCGGGTGCGTGCCGAGGCGCCGCCGTTCTTCGTGCTGCAGGGGGTCAACGACACGCTCGTGCCCGTGGAGTCGGCGCAGCTGTTCGTGGAGCGGCTGCGCTCGGTGTCCCATGCTCCCGTTGCCTATGCCGAGTTGCCCCTGGCCCAGCATGCGTTCGACGTCCTGGCCTCACTGCGCTGCCAGGCCACCACCTCGGCCGTTGCAGATTTCCTCCAGGCGGCTCGGTCCGCCGGCGAAAGGGCCGGTGACCTGGGCGTGACCAACTCCAGAATTGTTTCTGACGTAGAGTCAGCTCCCGAATTGTGACTCCTACCCCGACCGCACTGAAGCGGGAGGGGAGGGACGGACAACCGAGAAGGGGTGGCTGTGGGGAACGTGCAGACGTACGGCTCGAGCAAGCGCGCTCAGGGTGGTCGAGCTCTTCGCGGCCTGCTGGCCGGTTCCGTGATCGCAGGGTCGGTCGCCGTCGGGGGTGGCGCCCTGGTGGCCGCCGCGCCGGCCGGGGCGGCCTCATCGGCTTCGGGAACCTGCACACCGGCCCTGGCGCCGACGGCGGCCCAGAACGCGGCGACGACCGGGATCACCAAGAAATCGGTGACGGTCGGGAACGTCTCCATTGTCACGGGCCCCGTCCCGGGCCTCTTCGAAGGGGCTCCGATCGGTGTGAAGGCCTACTTCGCCATGATCGATGCCCAGGGCGGCGTGAACGGCCGCAAGCTCATCGTCGACTCGAAGGACGACGCTTTCAGCGGCCAGCAGAACCAGACGGACACCCAGGAAGCGATCAGCAACGACTTCGCGCTGGTCGGCAGCTTCTCCCTCTTCGACGGGTACGGCTGCGCGGCCCTGGCCAGCAACACCGCGGTGCCCGACGTCTCCGTGACGCTCGACTCCGGCACGAACGCGCTGCCCAATGACTTCAGCGTCCAGCCGCTGTCGGGCCAGCAGGTCCTGGGACCGGTCGAGTACTACAAGCAGCACTACCCCAAAGACAAGTCCGTCGGCGCCATCGTGTCAGACGTGGCCTCGGCCAAGACCCAGATGGCCCAGCAATTCGCGGCCCTCAAGCACGAGGGCTACACGATCAGCTACGTCGATGACATCAACCCGCTGCAGTCAGACTTCACGACCGACGTCATCAACATGAAGAACAAGGGGGTCGATGCAGTCGACCTGACGGGGATCGACTGGCAGGACGCAGCGATCTTCGTGGAGAACGCGAACACTCAGAACTGGCACCCCGGCCTCATCTTCTCGGGAGGACCCGTCTACGCCGACCAGTTCATCTCCCATGCCGGTGGTCCGGCCGCGACCAACGGGATTCAGATCGGGCAGGTCTACGCGCTCTACCTGGGGCAGGACGCCAAGAAAATACCGGCGGTCAAGCAGTTCGACACCTACGTGAAGCAGGTCAACTCCTCCTGGGTCCCTGATCTCTACACCCTCTTCGGCTGGATGTCAGCGGAGCTCTTCGTCCAGGCACTGAAGGCCGCAGGCCCGAATCCGACCCGCGGTGCCGTCATCGCACAGTTGAAAAAGGTGACCAGCTTCAACGCCAACGGGCTCCTGAGTGGCTCGGATCCCGCGGCGAAGACGGTGACTCCCTGCTTCCTCGTGATGGGGATCAAGAACGGGCAATACGTCCGCGAGCTGCCGAAGACGACTGGATTCGACTGCAACGGCAAATCCTTCGACGCATCCGGGATCACGGGCTAAGGCCAGAGTCCAGTTGGCGTTCCTCGGGTGGTCATGAGGTGAACCGGTGAGCGTCTTCCTCTCGTTCACCGTCCTCGGGATCGTCTTCGGCGCGGTCTACGGCGTCCTGGCCATCGGCCTGGTCGTGACCTATAACACGACGGGCGTCTTCAACTTCGCTCAGGGTGCTGTCGGCATGGTGGCGGCGTTCTCGTACTGGGAGTTGTGGCAGAACGAGCACTGGCCGTTCCTCCTCGCCATCGCGTTCATCGTCTTCGTGGAGGCGCCGGTTCTGGGGCTGATCGTCGAGTTCGTGCTGTTCCGGCGCATTCACGGGGCCACGGTCGAGCGGTCCCTCATGGTGTCGCTCGGCCTCCTGGTGATTCTGCTCGGCGTGGCCACCATCTTCTGGAGCAGCCCCGACATCATCCGCGCCGTCCCGCCCTTCTTCACCCAATCGAACGGAACGGTGCTTTCGGTCCGACTGTTCGGAGCCAACGGGGTGACCCTGCAGTACCAACAGATCATGATTGTGGTCGTCACCGCGGTGGTGGGGGTCGGGCTCGGCGTCTTCCTGCGCCGGGCGCGTCTGGGCGTCGCGATGCGCGCGGTCGTCGACGATCCCGAGCTCGTCGCGCTCGCCGGGGCCAAGCCGTACCGGCTGTCGCAGATGGGTTGGGTCTTGGGGTTCATGCTCGCCGCCGTCGCCGGCGTGCTGATCGCTCCGCTCGTCGGGCAAACCGGCTTGACGTCGATTCAGCTGACGCTCCTGGCCCTGAACGGCTTCGCGGCGGCGGTCGTCGGGCGGTTGCGCAGCCTGCCGATGACGTTCGTCGGAGCGCTCATCCTCGGGCTCCTCACCTACTACGCGCAGGGCTACCTGCCCGGCCACATCAACGCCGGCCTCGCCGCCGTCCTCGTCGAGGTGATCCCGGTCGTCTTCCTCTTCGTGGTGCTGCTCGTCATTCCGGCGGCCCGGCTCGCCCCAGCGGGACGGTTGGCTCTCCGGGCCGTCCCCAGGGTGGTGACGGCGCGTCAGTCCGCGGCCGGAGCTGTGTTGCTCGTGGCGCTCATGGTGGTCCTGGCCGCCATGTTGGGCACGACCGCCCTGTCGACCCTTTCGCAGGGCCTGGCCCTGGGCATTGTGGGGCTCTCGCTGGTGCTCCTCGTCGGCTTCGCCGGCCAGGTCTCGCTCTGCCAACTGACCTTCATGGGGATTGGCGCCTTCACCATGGGCAAGACGCTCGGCGGCGATTCCTGGTGGGGACTGCTCCTCGCCGTCGCGGTGTCAGGCGCGGTCGGTGCGCTGGTGGCCCTGCCGACTCTGCGCCTGCGGGGCCTCTACCTCGCTCTGGCGACGCTGGCCTTCGGCGCGGTCATGTACTCCGCCTTCTTCGACAACTCGAGTGTGATCTCCGACGGCACCCAGATCAGCGTCGGGCGGCTGCGCCTGCCCTTTATGAGCACGGTGGGCAACCAGGCCGAGCTCATTGAGGTCGCGGTGGCAGCAGCCCTGTGTGCCGTGCTCGTCGGCCTGGTGCGCCGGAGCGCCTACGGGCGGCGACTCGTGGCCATGAGCGACTCGCCGGCGGCCTTCGCCATGGTCGGGCTCAACGCGGTGCGGACCAAAGTGATCGTGTTCAGCCTGTCGGCCGCCATGGCCGGGCTCGGCGGCGTCTTCTACGCCGGGCAGCAGGGCGGCATCGGCGCCACCGACGTGCAGTACATCGGGAGCCTCACGTTGCTCCTCTTCGTTGCCATCTGGGGGATCCGCACCCTGACCGGCGCGCTTCTCGGAGGGATGACGGCTGCGGCGCTGCCCGTCCTGCAGACTCACCTGCCCACGTCGCTGGCCGACTTGGTGGGACTCGCTGCGGGCATCGGCATTGTGCTGCTGGCGCGGCACCCCGAGGGCGTGCTCGGCATGACGTGGTTGACGAACCTGGTGCGCGAGGTCGAACCCGTCGCCATGGAGCGTGAGGTAGCCAGTGCCGCCTGACGCAGGCGGCACCGTCGCCCTGGCCGTGGAGCAGGTGAGCGTCCACTTCGGCGGAGTGGCCGCTCTCTCCGGCGTTTCGCTCCGTGCCGAGGCGGGAGCGGTCACCGGGCTGATCGGCCCGAACGGCGCCGGGAAGACCACGTTGTTCAACGTCATCACGGGCCTGCAGCGACCCCACAGCGGCTCCGTCTCGCTCGGCGGGACCGATGTCACGCGGACGCGTACGTACCGGCGGGCCCG